>NZ_RZOF01000560.1:0-2147 GCF_003998955.1 Mesorhizobium sp. M4B.F.Ca.ET.017.02.2.1
GCCGTGCTCTTGGCGTCACCGCCTTCACCGTAGTTCAGCAGCGAGAGCTTGCCATCGACATCGAGGCCGTCGCCGCCGTCCGACTTAGCGTCGCCGCCGGTCACGTCGCCGCCATTGCCGCCATCGCCGCCATCGCCGCCATCGGCCTTGGCATCGCCGCCATCAGACTTGGCGTCGCCGGCATCCGCCTTGGCATCGCCGCCGTCTTCCGACTGGGCATCGCCGGCTTCTGCTGCGCCGACACCCAGGCCCAGGCCGAGCCCGAGACCGAGGCCGAGGCCATCGCCGCCGTTGGCGTTGCCGCCATCGCCGTAGCCGCCCTTGGCGTCGCCGCCATCGCCGTAGCCGCCCTTGGCGTCGCCGCTATCGCCGTCGCCTGCCTTGGCGTCGCCGGCGTCGGCCTTGTTGTCGCTCTTGGAGTCGCCACCGATGGCCGCGCTGAGCGCCAGGCCGCCCTTGCCGTCGCCGGCTTCGACGTCGCCGGACTTGGCGTCGCCGCCATTGCCGCCTTCGCCGCCATTGGCCTTGGCGTCATCGCCGCCGCTGCCGCCGCCGCCGCCGGCCGAGATGCCGTCGCCGGCTTCCGAATTGCCGCCCTTGGCGTTCAGATCAAGCTTGAAATCGGCGTCGTTCTTGACGGTCGCGTTGTCGAGCTTGTCGTTGTCATACATGTTCAGGGTCTGGTTGATGATCGACGCGGTGTTGGTTCCGGCGCCGGTCATCGAATTGTTCAGGATGTCCTTGAAGGTGACGTCGTCGCCAGGATCATAAGTGACGTTGCCGTCCTTGTTGTTGATCATGGTGTCGATTTTCATGTCGCCGTTGGCATAGATGTCGGCGAAGTCGTCATCCGAGTTCCCGAGCTCGCCCTCGAGCTTGACGCCAACGTCGACGTCGACGTCGACCTTGGTCTCGTTGACGTTCTTGTTCTCGTTCGAGTTCTCGTTCTTGGACTCGTTCGAGTTCTTGTTCTCATTCTCGTTCGAGGCCTTGTTCTCGTTCTCGTTCGAGGACTTGCTCTCGTTCTGGTTCTCGTTTTCGCTCTTGTTTTCGTTCTCGTTCGAGGCCTTGTTTTCGTTCTCGTTTTCGTTCTTGGCGTCGTTCGTGTTGTGGTTCGTGTTTTCGTTCTCGCCACCGCCGTCACCGATATCGAATTCGCTGTCGACGATCTGCAAGCCGAATGCATTGATATTATTCTTGTCGAGGTCGAGAGACATGATCGTGTCCTCTGTTGAGGCCGCGACCGCCGAACCGCATTCTTCTCTTACGCGGTTATTGGCCGTACGCGGACGTTGCGTCTAATGCGGTGAACGGATTCTCGGACCGAGGGGACTGAGGTCCGAAACCCGGCATTCATCATTTGTTTGCTTGAATACCTCCCTTTGACTCCGGGAGAGGCGGCCCAGCCAAGGCAACACCCATCGAGCGCCGGATCAGCACTGATCCGGTCGTTCAAACAGGGGAGACCTGGATGTTCCCCAATCCCGCATGGAACCCGGGAAGTTTGTGGCCACGGGGGTGTGATTGTAAGCTGACAGTTCGGCCTAGCCCGTCCGGCCGGGCTGCGGCAGAGGTGGCCAACAGGGGCAAGATGGCCGGATTTCGCCGCGAATCGAGGTCAAAACGGCCCTGTCGGGGCCAGCTGATCGGCGGCGAGATCGGTAAAATCAGCTATAGCTCGTCCGAACTATATCAGCGGCGCCTAATTTGGTGTATAAGTCATTAAGGCTAGCTGTTCGTGGGGTGGAGGCCCCCAACATCGCAGAAGGGAAAAGAACGAAAAATCGACAGTCTTGGTCTAGGGTGGGGTGGCAACCATGTCCAGAGTCAATTTGCGCAGCACCGTGGGTAGCGGTGCGGGAGACAGTTGGGCGCGCAGAATTCTTCTAACTGTTTCGTCTGAAGACAGCTTTCCGGAATGTCTCGTCTACGCAATCGAGAGGGAGTTTCCCTCCATCGTCGTGGAACAGGCTACAAGCCTGGACGCGGCCTGCGACACATTCGAGCATCCTGTTTGCCTGATCCTTATCGACACTGAATTCCTGCAGGATATCGATACGCATGCGGCTGCTTTCATGCGGTGCCATCCATCGGCGCCGATCGTGCTGGTGCAGCACGACAGCCGCGTTCCTGTTTCCATCCAGGAC
>NZ_RZOF01000561.1:0-2141 GCF_003998955.1 Mesorhizobium sp. M4B.F.Ca.ET.017.02.2.1
CGGAAATATCCCGAACCACGCGCCGACGCTGGCCGAGGGGGTCGGCAAGCTGCAGGCGGCGAGCCGCTCCGACGGACCGAAGGTGCTGGCGAGGCTGCTCGACAGCGCCAGCATCTCGGCGCGCTTCGCCATCATCAAGCTGGTCACCGGCGGCCTGCGCATCGGCGTTTCGGCGCGGCTTGCCAAACAGGCGCTGGCCGATCTCGGCCAGGTCGACGTCACCGAAATCGAGGAGCTGTGGCACGGGCTGACGCCGCCCTACATCTCGCTGTTCGCCTGGCTGGAGGGCAAGGCCGGCAAGCCCGAACGGACCGCGCAGGCGCTGTTCAGTCCGGTGATGCTGGCCAATCCGGTCGGCGACGGCGATCTCGAAAAGCTCGATCCGGCCGACTACGCGGCCGAATGGAAATGGGACGGCATCCGCGTCCAGGCGGTGTGCGAAGGCGGCATCCGCCGGCTCTATTCGCGCACCGGCGACGACGTCTCCGGCGCCTTTCCCGACCTCGCCGCGGCGATGGATTTCTCCGCCGCGCTCGACGGCGAATTGCTGGTCGGCGATCCGCGTGAAGCGACGGGTACCTTTTCCGACCTGCAGCAGCGGCTGAACCGCAAGAGCGTGTCGCCAAAAATCCAGCAGCAATATCCGGCCTTCATGCGTTGCTACGACGCACTGCTGATTGGCGGCGAGGATTTGCGCGCGCTGCCTTTCCGCGAAAGGCGGGCCCGGCTCGCGGCCTTCATCGGCACGCTCGATCCAGGCCGTTTTGACCTCTCGCCGCTGGTCGAATTCCCCGACTGGCAGGCGCTGGAGGAGCTTCGCCAGGCGCCGCCGCATCCGATCATCGAAGGGGTGATGCTGAAGCGCTGGGATTCGCCCTATCTCGCCGGCCGGCCGAAGGGTCCGTGGTTCAAATGGAAGCGCGATCCGCACACGGTCGACGCGGTGCTAATGTATGCGCAGCGCGGCCATGGCAAGCGCTCGAGTTTCTACTCCGATTACACCTTCGGCGTCTGGTCGGGCCCGGAAGGCGCGGAAGAGCTGGTGCCGGTCGGCAAGGCCTATTTCGGCTTCACCGACGAGGAGCTGAAGCAGATCGACAAATATGTCCGCGACAACACTGTCGAGCGCTTCGGCCCGGTGCGCTCGGTTCGCGCCGACCGCGACAACGGCCTGGTGCTGGAGGTGGCGTTCGAGGGGCTCAACCGCTCGACCCGGCACAAATCGGGCGTCGCCATGCGTTTTCCGCGTATTTCACGGCTGCGCTGGGACAAGCCGGCGGCCGAGGCGGACCGCATCGAGACGCTGCAGGCGCTGCTGGATTAGCAAATCCGACGCTACTGCGCGATCGAGACGCGGACCTCGTAGATATCGACCGACTTGCCCTGCTTGTCGAAGTCGGAGTTGATGGCAATGGTGCCGGCCGCGCCCGGCTGCTTGTCCGGGAACTGCACGTCGAACAGATATTCGTTGCGCTCGTGACCGACCGCATAGCGCTTGCGGCCGCAATCGCCGAGCTCGCCGAAATTGCAGTCGACCGAGATCTGCGTCTCCTTGCCCTCTTCCGAGCGGGCGACGATGTCGAACATGGCATGCTTGCCGACGAGCTTTTCCAGCACGCCCTGGCCGACGTCGAAGGCGATCGCCGAACCGGAAGCGCCGGAGCGGATGCGCAGGAACGAGCCGGTGTCGTCCTGCATCACCTCGGCCTTGGCGTCGGCGGGCGCCGCGACATGGGTCGGGTCGGCCGGTGAGAAGACACTGATCCAGTCGCGCTGCTGCGCGGCCTCGCCCTGTTTTTCCGGCGACCCGGCGGGCGGCTCGGCCGCCTCGTCGTCCTCGACCGTCGGCGGCGCCTGAGGCGGGCCGGTGTCGAGTTCGGCCGCGGTCTTGAAGACGCCGGTCTGCTTGGCGAAATAGAGCCCGATGCCGGCGGCGGCCAGCAGCGTCACGCCGAGGAAGATTGCCGTCAGCGGCAGGCGACGTCCCCTGATCCGCCGCTCGTCGCGGTCCGGCGCCACCTCCGCCTCGCCGTCTTCCGCCGCGGCGGATGCCGGCGAATCGAGCGTCGGCGCATCGGGAAGGTCGCCCGGCATGATGTCGGGGACGACTGGCAGCACGCGCGAGCGTGGCGCATCGGAGG
>NZ_RZOF01000562.1:0-2130 GCF_003998955.1 Mesorhizobium sp. M4B.F.Ca.ET.017.02.2.1
GCTCTATGTGCACCCGGCCTGCCAGCGGCAAGGGATCGGCACGGCCTTGCTCGACGAGATCGAGGTCAGCTTTCCGGAGGCGAACAAGCTGCGCCTCGAAGTGGAAGAGGTCAACGCGGCGGCAATCGCCTTCTACCGATCGCAAGGCTTTGCGTCCGCCGGCAAAACCGCCGATTGCGGCGGCGGATCAGGGCTGCCGGCACTTATCCTGGAGAAGGCGCTCGGATAGTCACCGCGGGGGCAGCGCCGCGGGCGAAAGGTATGACCGGGCGCCTCAGGGCGGCTACATGCTGGCAGGGATTTCCAAGTTGTCGATCAGCCTGGTCGTGCCGAGCCAGGCGGCGGCGAGCAAGCGGCCTTCCCGATCGCGTCGCCAGGGAGCGAGTGTCAGGCTTTCGCGCGCGGCGACATAGTCCACCTTCTGGAAGCCTGCCTCGATGAGCGCCTGCCGGGCCTCGGCGGTCGCGCCGGCTTCGTCGGCGCCGGCTGCGAGCGCGGCCGCCGTCCGACGCAGAACCACGTTGAGCTGGCGCGCCACCGCAAGGCCTTTCTCGTCGAGATAGGCGTTGCGCGAGGACATGGCGAGGCCATGCGCGTCGCGGACCGTCGGCGCGCCGATGATGTCGACGGGCAGGTCGAGATCGCGGCAAAGCTGTCTGACGACGCAAAGCTGCTGATAGTCCTTCTCGCCGAAGATGGCACGGTCGGGAGCCGCCTGCAGGAAGAGCTTGGCCACGACGGTGGCGACACCGTCGAAGAAGCTCGGCCTGAACTCCGATTCCAGGCCGGAGGAGGGGCCGCCGACGGAAATCCTGGTGGCGAAGCCGGCCGGGTACATCTCCGCGACGCCTGGCGTGAAGGCGAGATGCGCTCCGGCTTCGGCCAGCCGGTCGAGGTCGCGGGCAAGTTGGCGCGGATATTTGTCGAGGTCTTCCGTCGGCGCGAACTGCGCCGGATTGACGAAGATCGAGACGACGCAGCGCTCGGCGCTTGCAAGCGCCATCCTGACCAGCGAGATGTGGCCGTCATGCAGCGCGCCCATGGTCGGCACCATGGCGATGCCGAGGCCCTCGCGCCGCCAGTCGCGGATTTGCTCGCGAAGGGCGGAAACCGTTTCGACGACGATCGGTCGGCTCATACGTTGTCCTTATCGGGTGTGGCGGCAAAGACGTGGTCCGGGCCGGGAAAAGTGCGGTCGCGCACCTCCGCCGCGAAGCGGGCGGCGGCGTCCGAGACGACATCGCGCAGGTGGGCATATTCCTTGACGAATTTCGGCACGCGGTCGACGGTCAGGCCGACCATGTCGTCGATGACCAGGATCTGGCCGTCGCAATCGCGGCTGGCGCCGATGCCGATGGTGGGAATGGCGATGGCGCGGGTAAGGTCAGCCGCGACGCTTTCAACCGTGCCCTCGATGACGACGGAAAAGGCGCCGGCCTTTTCCACCGCTTCGGCGTCGCGGAACAGGGTCGCGACATTGTCCTCGGTCCGGCCCTTGATCTTGTAGCCGCCGTCCTTCTCCACCGATTGCGGCTGCAGGCCGATATGGCCCATGACCGGGATGCCGCCGGCCACGATCGCGGCGATCTGCCGGGCCATGTCGACGCCGCCCTCCAGCTTGACCGCCTGGCAGCCCGTTTCCTCGACGATCCGCCGCGCCGAAGCGACGGCCTCAGCCGCCGAAGTCTCATAGCTGCCGGCCGGCATGTCGACGACCACGCAAGCCCTGGTGGAGCCGCGCATCACGGCCTGCCCGTGCGCGATCATCATCTCCAGCGATGCGCCGAGCGTGGTCGTGTGGCCGTGCAGCACCATGGCGACGCTGTCGCCGACCAAGAGCAGGTCGACGTGAGGATCAAGCAGGCGGGCGACGGGATAGGTATAGGCGGTCAGGCTGACGATCGGCACGCCGCCCTTGCGACGGCGAATGTCGTCGGCGCTGATCCGGCCACTGGCGGGCGGGTCTTGGACCAATCTTCACCTCCCTCAGCCGGCACCGACCAGGCGCCCGTTGGCGGGCGAGCAGAGCTTTAGAAATATGGGAACTGCTTGGCAAGCATGGCTGCGACCGCCCGCGCCGCTGTATCGATTTAGCGCACGAACCATTTACATTGCGGCCACGGCAAAACC
>NZ_RZOF01000563.1:0-2122 GCF_003998955.1 Mesorhizobium sp. M4B.F.Ca.ET.017.02.2.1
CGACCGACAGCCGCTGCTCGGGATTCAGGCCCTTCAGATAGTCGGGCGCGCTGTTCTGACCGCTGCGGGCGGCCATGGCGCGCGCGGCTATGCCGGACGGGGCCGCGGGCCGCGCATTCGGTTCGTCAAAGAAGGGCATGTCTTCCGCAAAGCCGGACATTGCCCCCGAATGTAATGATTCGGCAGCGAAAGGCCAGAAGTGTCTACGTTTTGTTCTGGTTTGGCGACACGATTGCCGGGCGTGGTGGCTTTTCCAGCGCCCGGCAAGCGCCTCGAAGCGCTTATCCGGCGGCTGCCCGCATGCGCTCGCCTATCTTGTCGGCCACGTAGCCGGCATCGCGCGCCGCGCCGTGGATCATGGTGGAGGAGGTCGATTGCTGGAAATGCAGGCCGCAGACATACAGTCCCGGCTCGCCTTCGACGGCACCACGATACTGCTTCACCCGGCCGGTGCCGTCGAAAATCGGCAGCTTGATCCAGTCGAGCCCGGCCCGGAACCCGGTGCACCAGATAATGTTCGCAACGTCGAGAAGCTGGCCGTCGTCGAGCAGCGGCTTGCCGTCGCGGGCACCGGCGACGCGGGCGACCCGGCGGACGCCGGCGGCGTCCAGATCCTGCGGCTTGACCCGGATCAGCGGCAGGCCATGCGACAACTGCTCCGGCTTGGCCCTGCGGCCCATCGGCGTATCGACGGTGAGCAAACGGTGGAAAACGATGCGCAGGACGACCGGCAGGACCAAACGCATCGCGAAGTAGCCATTGTAGGCGACCGGGATGTGGCCTGGATGGCGGCCCGACAGCCACACTTGATGCGTTCGCGCGACATCCATGGCGATTTCCGCACCGGAATTGCTGGCGCCGACCAAAAGCACGCCACCTGCCTTGAGCTGTTCCGGATTCTTGTAGGCAACCGAATGCAATTGCCGGATCGACGGATCGAACGACGCCGCGAAATCCGGGATCTTCGGCTTCTGGTAGCTCGAGGCGGCGGCGACGACGTGCTTGGCGATGTAGCGGGTCCGGCCTGATGTGACGACGTAGCGCTCGCCGGAACGGGTCACCTCGTCGACCTTGACGCCAGTGCGCACCGGCAAGGCAAACCTCCGCGCATAGGCCTCGAGATAGTCGGCCATTTCGTCCTTGGTCGGGAACGAATAGCGGGCGGCGGGGAACGGCATGCCGACCAGACCGTCGAAGCGCGCCGGGGTAAACAGGCGCAGCGAATCCCAGCGCGAGCGCCAGATATCGCCGACGCGTTCGCGGCCCTCCAGGATGACGAACTTCACCCCCTTGCGGGCCAGGTGATAGCCGACGGAAAGACCGTTCTGGCCGGCGCCGATGACCACGACGTCGACATGTTCTTCCCTGAGCGCGGGCTGCGTTTCGTCGCCTGATGATGGATCGCTGCCGGTTGCCTGCAGCGCATCGGCCTCCAGATGCATGAAGGCCGCGCCCTGTTCCAGCAGGGCGCCGGCGCGTGCCCTGGTCTCGGCGATGCGGATATTGAGACGGCTGCGCAGGGTCATCGCCTGCATCGCGGCCGTTCCGGATATCGAAGTCGGGTTCATGATCGCTCCATTTGGTTCGTCACTGGCGGACCAAAAATAAGGGAACGGCGCCGCGGCGCTTCGGGGAGACACCTCACGAGTCAGAAAAATGCGATGGGGATTTTTCCCCATGCCGCCAGAGCGTTTCATCGTTTCACGGAAACGCCGAACCGCTCAATCTCTTTGCTTTGACGCAATTCCGGACGGAAAACCGTTTCACACTTTTCCTGGAATTGCTCGAGGTCAGAAAATCGTTGCGTTAGAGCAGGCCGTTCTGAAAGCCGTAGGCTGTGGCAGCCGCGCGCGAGTTGACCGCCAGCTTGTCGAATATGTTGCTGAGATGACGGTCGACGGTCTTTTCGCTGAGGCCAAGGTCGGTTGCTATCGTCCTGTTGGTCTTGCCGGTGGCGACAAGGCCAAGAACTTCGATCTCGCGCCGGGTCAGCCCATGCGAAGGCAAGCTCGTCGGCCGGGTCAGCGCGGCGACCCGGGCGAGGTCGGGGGCGGCGCCGAGGCCGGCAAAAACCGTACGGGCGGCATCGAATTCGAGCTCGGTGCCGTCTTCGTCGCCAAGC
>NZ_RZOF01000564.1:0-2119 GCF_003998955.1 Mesorhizobium sp. M4B.F.Ca.ET.017.02.2.1
CCAGGACGGTGACCAGCAGGACACCTGGAAGAAGAATGCCCGCTTCACCTTCAAGACCTGGACCGGCCAGGAAACCGAGCTCGGCACCTTGAAGACCTACACCGAAATGCGCTTCAACTTCGGCAACAGCAACGGCTATGGCACCCTCGCCTCCGGCAATCCCGCCGTCGACAAAGGCGTCTCGGTGAAGTTCGCCTGGATCCAGCTCGGTGGTCTGCGCGTCGGTAAGGACGAGTCTGCCTTCGATTCGTTCATCGGCTACGCGGGCGCCGTCATCCAGGATACCCTGGTTCCGTACGGCGATTTCGACACCAACGTCGTCCAGTACTACTTCGACGCTGGCAACGGCTTCTCGGCCGTGGTCTCTCTCGAAGAGGGCTCTGGCGTCGTCGGGACGATCGACAGCTATGTTCCGCATGTCGTCGGCGGCGTGAAGTACACGCAGGGCTGGGGCGCCATCACCGGCGTCGTCGCCTATGACAGCAACTATGAAGAAGTCGCCGGCAAGGTCCGTCTCGACGTCAAGCCGATGGACAACCTGTCGCTGTTCATCATGGGCGGCTACGGCACCGACGACAATCTCAACGACGACGCCGGAAACGTCATCGACGCGCACGGTCGCGGCTTCTACAAGCAGTGGAGCGGCAACTGGGCAATCTGGGGCGGCGGCACCTATACCATCAACGAGAAGACCTCGTTCAACGCCCAGCTCTCCTATGACGAAGGCAAGAACTTCGGCGTCGCGGCCAACATTGCCTATGAAATCGTCAAGGGCTTCAAGATCACGGCCGAAGTCGACTACCTGCATGTCGGCGAGGACACCGTCACCAACTGGACCAAAGCCGACAAGGAAAACAGCGTCGGCGGCATCCTCCGCTTCCAGCGCTCGTTCTGATCAGTCCTACAGTCTCGAAAGAAGGGCCCGCAGCACGTCGCTGCGGGCCTTTTCGTTTCAACTCAAGCCGGCCTGCCTTAGCGCTGAATAGACCCGCTGGCGCAGATCGTCCGGCACCTGGCCGACGACCGCGTCGAACGAGGCGACCGTCAGCCCCTGGTCCATGCGCCTTGCCTCGGCGATGACGGTCCTGGCTTCCTCCGCGCGGCCGAGCGCGACAAGGGCGGCGGCCAGCCCCAGCCTCGACCAGGTCTCGCGCGCATTGAGCGCGGTGGCACGCCGGGCGGCAGCCTCGGCGGCGGCGAAATCGTCCAGCCAATAGTGGCAGAACGACTGCAGCGTCATGAACATCGAGCCGAGCGGATCCCTGGGGTTCAGCCGCACCGCCTGGCCGATATGATGCAGCGCCTCGCGCGGCCTGCCCGACCAGAAGTGCAATTGCGCCATGCCGAAATAGGCCTGCGCGAAACTCGGGCTGAGATCGATCGCCATCGAAAGATGGTGGGCGGCGCGCGGCCGTTCGCCGATGAAGGTCAGCAGGCGTCCGAGCACGACATGGCTGAAGGCGTCGCCGGCATCGAGCGCCAGCGCCTTCTCGGCCTGCGCTATGCCGGCGCCGAGCGTCTGCCCGACATCGGCGGTGAAGTGCCAGGTCACCGCCGACAGGCAGACATAGGCGAGGCCGGCATAGGGCAGGCTGAACCCCGGCTCCAGCTCGAGGGCACGCTCAAAATGCCCCTGCGCCAGCTGATGATCGTCCCTGGTGAACCGGTAGGCATGCCACATGCCGCGATGGAACAGTTCCCAGGCATCGAGGTTTTCCGGCCGCTTGCGCGCCGCGCTTTCGCGCTCCGCCGCCCGCACCTCGGCGTCGATGTTGGCGATGATGCGCGTCACCACCTCGTCCTGCAGGTCGAAGACGTCCTGCGCCAGCCGGTCATAGCGCTCCGCCCAGACGCAGCGGTCGCCGGACGCATCGATCAGCTGCACGGCAACGCGAAGCTGGTCGCCGCCGCGCCGCACGCTGCCGGCAAGGATGTATCTGACGTCGAGGTCGCGCGCGGCGATGCCGGCCTCGCCGGCGCCGCTGCCATAGCCGACCGTCGACTGCGGCGCGATGACCAGGAAATCGCGCTGCCGCGACAATTCCGTGATGATGTCCTGCGAGATGCCGTTGGCGAGGAAATCCTGCTCGCCATCGCTCTTGCCGGCAAAGGGCAGGAC
>NZ_RZOF01000565.1:0-2074 GCF_003998955.1 Mesorhizobium sp. M4B.F.Ca.ET.017.02.2.1
GACGCTGGCCGAACGCGGCCAGGCGCTGATCAGCGAATTCCAGACCCGGGCCGAGGCGCTCGACACCGGCACGCAGAAGCTCAATGCCGCGCTCGAAGCCCGCGCCCGCCAGATCAATGAGACGCTGGTCGAGCGCGCCCGCGAAATCGCCAATACCTTTGCAGAGAGCAAGGACCAGCTCTCGGCGATGATCGACCAGGGCAAGACGCAGATCGGCGCCGACATGGCCGACATCGTCTCGTCGACCTCCTCCATGCTCGAGGCCCGCGCCAGCGACTTCGCCGGCCGCATGGAAGCGGCCCGCCACGTCGTCTCGCGCTCCTTCGACAGCGACATCCAGCGGCTCGCCGATGCCCGCGTCGGCATCGAGGAGGCGGTGGAAAACCACAGCCGCAAGCTTTCGGAAAGCCGCGATCGCATGGCCGCCGCCATGCAGGCCGACCTGGCGACGTTCGCCGAAAGCCGTGCCGGCATCGACGCCGCCGTGACCGACCAGGTGCAGAAGCTGGCGGAAGGCCGCACCCTCATCGCGCGCGCGTTGGAAGACGACCTGCGCAAGGTCAACGAGTCGCGCGCCGCGATCGACGCGTCGCTGGGCAGCCACCTGGAGCAGCTCGAAGAAGGCCGCAACCGGCTTGCCCAGGCCCTGAATGACGACTCCGGAAAGCTCGTGCAAGCCCGTACGATCATTGACGAAATGGTTGCCGGCCACGTCGGGAAGCTCGCCGAGGGCCGCAACATCCTGTCGCGCGCCCTGGAAGCCGATCTCGGCAAGCTGGCCGACAGCCGCGCCAGCATCGACGGGCTGGTCGCCGGCCAGGTCGAGAAGATCGCCGAGGGCCGCTCCGTGCTCGCCAAGGCGCTGGAGACCGATATTATCGGCATCAGGAGCCTGATCGAGACCCATTCCGCCAAGCTTGCCGAAGACCGCGGCGAACTCAGCCGTTCGCTGGAGAGCGACCTGTCCGGCATCAGGAACCTGGTCGAGGGTCATTCCGTCAGGCTCGCCGACGACCGCAGCCTGCTGGCGCAGACGCTCGAGGCCGACCTCGCCAAGCTGGCGGAGGGCCGCGCCAGCATCGACGGTCTGGTCGCCGGCCAGGTCGAAAAGCTCGCCGAGGGCCGCGACATCCTCAAGCGCGCGCTCGAAGCCGATATCAACACGATCAAGGGCGCCATCGCCGGTCATTCCGAGCGGGTGGCGGAAGAGCGCAGCCAGCTTTCGAAGGCGCTGGAAGCCGATCTTCAGAATGTGAACAGCCTGATCTCCGACCACACGAACCGGCTCGTCCAGGATCGCTCGACGCTGTCGCAAGCCCTCCAGGACGATCTGCAGAATGTGAACGGCATCATGGCCGATCACCAGAACAGGCTGGTTCAGGACCGCTCGACGCTGGCCAAGGCGCTGGAGGACGATCTCGCCAAGCTGGCGGAGAGCCGCTCCAGCATCGACGGGCTGGTCGCCGGCCAGGTCGAGAAGCTTGCGGAAGGCCGCGATATCCTCAAGCGCGCGCTGGATGCCGATCTCAGCACGATCAGGAACGCCATTGCCGACCAGTCGCAGAAGCTGACCGACAACCGCGCCGAGTTCGCGCGGGTGCTGGAAGGCGACCTGGAGAACGTCAACAGCCTCCTCCAGGGCCATAGCGACAGGCTTGCCCAGGATCGCTCGGCGCTTTCGAAGGCACTCGAGGACGACCTCGCCAAGCTGGCCGAAAGCCGCTCCAGCATCGACGGGCTGGTCGCCGGCCAGGTCGAGAAACTCGCCGAGGGCCGCGATATCCTCAGGCGCGCGCTGGAAGCGGACCTGCAGAAGCTCGTCGCCAGCCGCAGCGAGGTCGACGACATTATCGCCGGCCATGTCGGCAAGCTGGCCGAAGGCCGCGACATGCTGAGCCGCGCGCTTGAAGACGACCTGGCGAAGCTCGTCGACACCCGCAAGGATGTCGACCGCTCCCTGTCCGGCCATATCGACCAACTGGCCGCCAGGAGCAGCGACATTTCGGCAACGATCGCCGCCGACGTCGAGAAGATCGAGCAGGCGTTCAACCGGCAGACCGGCATCATCGAGGAG
>NZ_RZOF01000566.1:0-2055 GCF_003998955.1 Mesorhizobium sp. M4B.F.Ca.ET.017.02.2.1
TCGGTATTTTTGAGAAGGATGACGGCTACGTCTTCAGTGAGACTGTCCGAGTGACTGAGAACGGCGCGAAGTCGCTAAGCAATATGTCACGCGATTTGTTGGTAAATTGCTGACTTTAAGCATAGCGGCCGGCAAGGTTCTCGTTGACTTCGGATTCCGAAAGGATTCCTGATGGCCAGGACGGATTTTCGACACAGAACGTACGTGCACAGGGCTCCGCAGGCGGATACCACCAAGGGCTGGTCTTTGTCTTCTGACGAGTGGATTTCCTTTTATGAGGGGTTTGGAATTCCCAGCCACTCTTCTGATTCCCAGCCACTCTTCTGAGAAGAGATGAAGGTGAGCATCTTGAAGGGACCGATATTGTCACTGGGTGGACCTAATGCGTTCCGGTCCGCACGCGCGACAGTGGCAATGTGATTGTGGCGATCAAGCAGGCCCACTCGTTCTTTCCAGACGCGCACTGCCCTGACGACACCCTATGCCGCGGGTCTGCACGCTTCGGAGACGTAGGACCGAAGGTCGGCGACATTCACAGCGGACGTGGCGTGATCCGGGTCGAGCACGGCAAGGGCTGCAAGGACCGCATGGTTATGCTCTCGGCGCAGCTTCTGCACATCCTGCGGGTCGACTGGTGACTAAGGAAACCGCAGGGCTGGCTGTTTCCGGCCGGGATGCAAATCGCCCGCATCGACGTTCAGGTATTGTACTCGGCCGGCCGCTCGGCGCGTGCGGCCGCCGAACAATTCCTGTCGCAACCGCCATGCCCCAAGGCCCAAGGAAAGTCCTGCCGGGAATGACTCGCCGCGCGGCAGGACCAGCTTCTGCCGATCCTACTCCCACGTGGTGTTTATGCTGCCGGCCGAGATCGCCGCAATCGCCTTCCAGAACAAGGCGGCGATGTACACGATCCTGTCCAAGGCGGCCGCCGAGACGGATTCATCGTCAGTTTATGACGGCGGCAGCGAGATCGTCATTGGCAATGTCGCAAACTTACACAGGGTGGACCTACACCTCTTGCTGAGAGATCCTTTAGAATCGGGTTGTCCAACATCTGCTAGCGCCCGTTGAGGATTCCCAGTCGTATGATGTATCAGGATCTCGTGCGTGGATCACTGTTGCAGGGCATCATAAAATCCGCGCACGCCGTTCCCAATAAATGGTTCGGGCAGGAAGCCCGGTTTTTTGCACAGGGCTTCCGGGCGCCAGTCCGAGTCGGGCAGCCGCCGTCCATCTGGAAACGCGATAGCGCCACCCGGGAGATTATATTGGCGATCTGTATGCCATAAGGCGCATACTTTGCGAGCAGCGGATCGTACTGCATCCGTTCGTCGATACAGCCCGACAGGAATCGAGCAAAGCAAGTGCAGATCAAAGACGTCCTCCTTGCGCCTGGCAATGGTGCATTTTTCTATGACGACCAAGATGCGATCAGGGCCGGCGTCCCGCACGACGGTTTCATCTATGTGGGCCAACCTGTCACGATCGGCTTCAAAGCCATTCGTGTTCCAGCGTCTTCGCTTAGTGTCGGATTGGTCCTTACCGACGACACTGTTGTCTGGGGCGACATGATGAGCGTCCAGTACTCTGGTGCTGGCGGACGCGATCCGTTGTTCGATGTCGATCAAGTCTCGGATCTGACGTCTCAGATATCGACACGGCTTCTTGATGTTAATGCATTTCGCTATCTTGATGCCTGCGCGAAGGTCCTCCAGCCATTAACGCATAAGCGGCTACCTTTGGCTGTTGAGTATGGCGTCAGCCAGGCTCTCCTTCGTGCCGCAGCTTATCTCCACCGAAAGACGATGGCGGAGATCGTATGCGCGGAGTTTGGCCTGCCGCTGCCCACGCGCAGAATTCCAATTTACTGCCAGAGCGGCGACGCCCGCGAAATCAACGTAGACAAGATGATTTTGAAGGCGGTCGATGTGCTTCCTCACGGCTTGATCAACTCACGGGCGAAATTCGGAGCTGGCGGTCAGACCTTCATGGAGTTCGTGAGGTGGGTTGCGAGGCGTACGCGCGAGATCGGCCGCCCCGGGTATAATCCCGTGC
>NZ_RZOF01000567.1:0-2039 GCF_003998955.1 Mesorhizobium sp. M4B.F.Ca.ET.017.02.2.1
GGGTGAATGTCTCGCGCTGGTGGGCGATGGAAATCGCCGCCACGCGCGAACCGCCGACCTTGCCTGCGACCTGCTTCAGCGCGGCAAGCAGCGCCGTCCACCAATGCTCGGCGTCCTGTTCGAAATGGCCGGGCGCAGGGTTGGACAGCGGGTAGGTTTCGCGCGCCTGGAACAGTTCCGCCCCGTTCCGCGCGAAAGCGATCGCCTTCACGGCCGTCGTCGAGGCGTCGATCCCGATTACGACATCGTCCATCAGGCGGAGATCCGGGATGTCAGGCGGCGTTGGTGACGAACCGTCCGTCCGACTGGTCGAGACGACGGCGGATCTGGGTTATCACCATCGAATCGTCGGGTACACAGTTTTCATAGGTGAGGAAGTCGCCGGCCTTCACTGGCTTCACCACCTTGGCGCGTTCGGCAAGCCCGAGCGGCAGTGCGCCCCTGGCACGCGCGTCCTCCCAGGTCATGGCGAAGCCGCGATAGTCGTTCTCGCCGATCATGCCGAGCGACTGGCCGGCGCCGAGGTTGCTCTTGGCGACCGCCACGGCTTCCGCCACCGGATGGTCGAGCGGCTCCATGTCGGCGCGCTTGTAGACCACGGCGCGCGCCGCCGACAGCGGCACTTCCAGGCTGGTCAGGTGATAGGGGCGGAAGATCGTGAAATAGGGGCCCTTGCCGACCTTGAGGTCGATCATGCGCTCCAGCACGCGCGGATGCCTGGTCTCGATGATGCAGAACACGCCGGGCGCCACGCCCTTGCCGATCGAATAGTCGACCACGCCCTTGCGATGCAGCACGCCGCCATCCTCGCGCGGACAGAGCACGTTGGCGAGTTCGTCAAGCGTCGCGGTCGGGCCGTGCATGCCCGGCACGTCAGGCACCAGGCCGGTGGCGTTGGCGATCGCCACCATCTCGATCGCCGTCTTCGAGCCGTCGACGAACTCGACCAGCATGCGCGCGTTCATGTTGCGCTCGCTGGCCTCCTTCTCGTAGTCGGCCGGCACGGCGTCGAACTTCAGCGGATTGTTCTTGCCCTTGCCGGCGGCGACTATTGTGAAACCAAGGCTCTTGGCAAAGCCGATGATCTCCAGCGTGCAGGCAGGCTCGTCGCCGGCGGCGCCCGTGTAGACGACCCCGGCCTTGCGCGCTTCTTCCTTCAGGAAACGGCCGATGGTGATGTCGGCCTCGACATTGAGCATGACGATATGCTTGCCGTTCTTCATCACTTCGAGCGCGAACAGCGTGCCGATGTTGGGGTTCCCGGTGGCGTCGATGATGACGTCGATGCGGCCGGCGGCAGCAAGCGCATGCAGATCCTCGGTGACGGCGATCTTGCCGGCCTCGATGGCACGGTCGATGGCAGAGGCGTTGGGCGCCTGGACGATGTCGGAGAGGTCATGGCCGGCAAGCAGGGCCGCGTCGATCGCCGCTTGCGGACGCACCTCGGAAATGGCGCCGATGCGCATGCCCGGCATAAGTGCTACCTGAACGACGATGTCGGTGCCCATCTGCCCGGCGCCGGCGAGACCGATGATGATCGGCCCCTGCTTTTCAGCGCGCTGCAGGAGTTCCGCTGCGAATTGCGGATGGGACATGTAGCTTCCTCCGGTCCTTGGCGCGCCGCTGCGCCGGGATGATTATCATGAACATTCCTATTTCCAATTGAAAAATATTTCAACCGGCATTTGGGCAGATGCTGCGGGAATCCGATTTGCAGGCGCCGGTGCAGCGGCAATGCCGGACCTTCGATGTCGGCAGGGCGCTTTCGTGAGGGATTTTGTCGGGCGTTTTGGCCAAAATCGACGCCTTCAGCACGAATAGTGCTGAGTGTCTGAACAAGCGCTCAACCTGGAACCGGCGTCGCCGATATGCGGCGGATCTTCATCTTCAGCCGCCGATCTCGAAGAACGGTTTGCCGAGCAGGTCCGGCACCACGTCGATCCCGAGGCCAGGCCCGTCGGGGATGCCCATGCGGCTGCCGGTCACCGGCGGTTTGTTCGAGGCGGTGCGCCCCGTCACCCCTTCGTGGAAGGCGATGG
>NZ_RZOF01000568.1:0-2037 GCF_003998955.1 Mesorhizobium sp. M4B.F.Ca.ET.017.02.2.1
ATCCAGGCCGGCGCTTCCGATCCGTAGCGCGCCCGCACCGGCCCGAGCACGGCGGTGGCGCCGCTCGCCTCGGCAGTCGCCACGAGCTCCGCCAGCCAGCGCACCGAAGCGGTCTCGTCGTCGTCGATGTAGGCGACAAGATCCGACACGCTGGCGTCGAGGCAGGCGTTGCGGGCGATCGAGATGTTGCGCGCCGGCGCGTGGCGGTAGCGGATCGGCAGCTTCAGTTCCTGCGCCAGCGCCTTCACCAGCGGCTGGGCGCTCGGCTGGTCGTCATTGTCGGCGACGACCACGCCGATCTCGAAGCCGGCGGGCTTGTCCATGGCGGCGATGGAGCGCAGCGTGTCGGCAAGCTCGGGCCGCCGGAACGTGCAGACGCAGATATCGATGGAGCGGGTGTTGCCGGCCATCACGCCACCCCGCGCTGCGATCGGCGCCCCAGGAGCTGCAGCCAGAAGCCGACGGACCAGCCGAAATGCATGACCATTGCCGACACGCCGACAAGCGTAAGGCCTGGGTTACGCTGCCGGATGGCGGTCGCGAGGCCATAGCCGAGGCAGACCGCCGCCCACACCATGAACGGCACCGCCGCCAGCCAGTGGACGAAGGAGAAGGCGGCAAGCAGGACGACCGGGAACACCAGCAGCGGGATCATCTGCCGCAGCTTGGGCACCATGCGGTGCTTGAGCACGTTCCTGGCGCGGCCGCGGCCGTAGCCGAGATACTGGAAATAGAGGCTCTTCAGCGACGAGCGGGGATAATAGATCATATGCGTCCTGCCGCTCATCCAGATGCGGTGGCCGGCCTGGCGCAGCCGGTAGTCGAGCTCGGCATCCTCATTGTGGCTGAAGGTCTCGTCATAGCCGCCGACCGCGGAGAAGGCCGCTATGCGCATCAACGCGTGGTGGCCGTGATCGACCCATTCGCCGGCCGACTGATGCCGGTGCTTGGAGCCGCCGGTGCCGAGCTTGGAATTCTGTGCCGCCGCCACCGCCTTCTGCACCGCCCCGGTGCCGCTGGTCAGCATGGAGACGACGACCGAATCGGCGCCGGTGGTCGAAGCCTCCTCAACCAGCCGGTCGCAATAATCGTCAGGGTAGCCGCCATGCGCATCGATGCGGATGAGGTAGCGCGCGCCATCGCCATGGCTGGCGACCGCGAGATTGATCGCGGCACTCTGGATGCGCTTCGGATTGTGCATGAGCACGACCCGCGCATCCTGCCGGGCGATCCCCTCGACGATGCCAAGCGTCCCGTCGGTGCTGCCGCCGTCGGCAACGACGATCAGGGCGCCGAGCCTTTGCGCGGCGGGTCGCAACTGCTCGAGCAGCGCTCCGATATGGGCGGCCTCGTTCAGGCACGGAATCACGATCAGATTCGATGCAGGCACTGCGTTTGACGTCATGCGGTTCTTTCCATCCTATGCCAGCGCTTCGGCCGCGAAGGGCCCGGGCGCCGCCACAAGGCCGCGCAGCTTGTCGACGAAGGCGCGGCAGTCGCTGCGGTCGTAGCTCCAGGTCCTCGGATTGCGGGCCAGCACGCGGGTCTTGAGCTTGCCGAAGCGTTCCTGCTCCATCCGTCCGAGCGCCGTTTCGAGCCCTTCGGGCGTGGCCTCGGACAAGAGGACGCCGATGTCCTGCTGGTTGAGGAAACGGCCGGTTTCGGTGTGGCCCATCGAGATCGGCACGGCGCCGAAGCGGCAGCCCTCGTAAAGGCGGTTGGGCAGCAGCCATTCGGAGTTCTGCCCGGCTTCGAAGAAGTCGATGGCCCAGGAAAAATGCACGTCGCCATAGATCGCCGCCATGTCCTCCGGGTTGCGGTAGGGTCCGCGAAAGGAGAGCCAGGGCTCGGCCTCGACGAAAGCGTGGAAATCGGGAAATTCGGAGAGCGCCGGACGGCCGCGCAGGACGACCTCGAAACGTCCTTCGAGACGCCGGGTGAACTCAGCCAGCAGCTCCAGCGAGCGGCGGCAGCGCAGGGCGCCGAACCAGCCGATGCGCCAAGGGGGTGCGGCGGGCTTCTGCGCCTTCAATCGGT
>NZ_RZOF01000569.1:0-2024 GCF_003998955.1 Mesorhizobium sp. M4B.F.Ca.ET.017.02.2.1
GTTCGAGGCGGTGCGCACCGTCACCCATTCGTGGAAGGCGATGGCGTGCAGCCGCCGCTCCTCCGGCGTCGACAGCGACAGATGCGCCATGGCGGCCGTGTCGATCTCTGCGCCGCCGGTGTCCTCGACCGTGATCATGAAGCCGAGGTCGACTGCGACGTCGCGGATCTGCCGCGTCCTGGTGACGCCGCCCAGCCGCGAGATCTTCAGCGTCAGCCCGTCGGCCGCGCCCCGGCGGTGAATTTCCAGCATCTCCTCCAGCGAGGTGACGGATTCGTCGAGCACCATCGGCTTGTCGAGCATGCGGCGCACCGACATGTTCTCGTCGAGCGTCGTGCAGGGCTGCTCGAACGTGTAGTCGATGGCGCGCGTCGCATCGGCGAACTGGCGCGCCTGGTAGGGTGTCCAGCCGGCATTGGCGTCGCAGAAGATCACCGTGCCCTTTGGTACGGCGGCGGCGACCGTCGTCACGCGCTCGATGTCGTCGCGGACATTGCCGCCGACCTTGACCTGCAGCCGTTGGTAGCCCTCGGCGACGATGCGCCTGGCGAGCGCGGCCATCTGGTCGAGCGTGCCGTGCGTGACGACCCTGTAGAGCTCCGCCGTCTCGCTCTCGCGGCCACCGAGCATCGTCACCAGCGGCACGTCCGCGGCGCGTGCCGCGAGGTCCCAGCAGGCCATGTCGAACGCCGACTTGATGTAGGGATGACCCTTGAACACCGTGTCCATCAGCCGGCCGATGCCGGCAAGGCCGCGCGGATCCTGGCCGATCAGATGCGGCGCGATTTCCGGCACGCCCGCGCGCGTTCCCGCCGGAAACGCGGCCGAGTAGAAATTGCCGAGCGGCGCCATCTCGCCCCAGCCCGTCACGCCGCTGTCGGAGGTGATGGCGACGATCACCGCGTCGAAGCAGTCGGCGACGCGCCCCTTCGACATCCGGTAGGGCCCGTCCACGAAGGGCTGCACGACATGGTAGGCCTTGATGCTCTTGATCTTCACGTTGTCGTCCACTGTCTGCGGGATTGGTCAGGCGCCTTTCGAGGCGCGCTTTTCGAGGCTGCGCGCATAGGCGAGAAGCTCTTCGAAATCGAGGTCGATATGCTCGCGCGCGTGGCGTTGGGCGGCGCGCATGTCGTTGCCCTTGAGCAGCGCCACATAGGTCTCGTGTACATCCTCCGCGGGCACCGGCTCGGCGCGCGCCTGCTGGTGCAGCGCGAAATACATCTGCAGCCGGCTGGTCAGGCGCTGCCAGGTTTCCAAAAGCACGGAATTGTCGGCCCATTCGTAGATCAGGCCATGCAATTGCAGCGCCGTCTCGATCTGGCGCGTGGTGTCGAGCGCACGCGTCGCCTGCTTGACCGTCGCGTGGCGGCGGTCGAGCTCGTCGAAGAAGCGCTGGTCGCGCAGCGGCCAGGTGCACTCGATGGCGAATTCATCGAGCACCTTGTTGAGCGAATAGGCGTCGATGATGTCCTTGGCGGTGACATCGATGACGAAGGTGCCGGCGTAGGGAATGCTGGTCAGGATGCCTTCCTGGACCAGCTCACGCATCGCTTCGCGCAGCGGCGCGCGGCTTACCCGCATCTGTTCGGATATCCTGAGCTCGTTGAGCTTCTGCCCCGGCTCCAGCTGGCCGGTCAGGATGGCGCGCCGCAACAGCGCAACGATCTCCGCCCTGCGCGTCGTATCCGCGATCGGACTGAAATCCAGCTTCGCCATGCGCCCACTCCGGATGAACCATCGGAAGACAAACAGATTGTCGACAATCTAACAAGAGGGCAATTTGCGAATTCCGAAATTTCTGTCGATGGCTCAGGCCGCGCGGCAATCATGGCCGGGGCCGATCTCGAAGCGGGCCGCCTGATCGCGCTGTCGTCGGTCTCGGTGCGCCTCGGCCAGCCCTATTGCGCCTTCATGCTGCCGGCAAAGGCCGAGCGTGCCGACATCGCCGGGCTGGTCGCCTTGCTCAACAAAACGGCGCCCTCGACGTGGGAGTCGAGGGCGCCGCGGGACCGGGACTGATG
>NZ_RZOF01000056.1:0-24009 GCF_003998955.1 Mesorhizobium sp. M4B.F.Ca.ET.017.02.2.1
GCTTTGCGCCGAAGCGTTCGCCGGCCTCCTCGATGGCGTCATAGAGGCCGTCGAGCTCGTCGCCGGTGATGCAATAGGGCGGCAGGAGATAGAGGACATTGCCGAGCGGACGCACCAAAAGTCCGCGTTCGAGGAAGAACGCGCGCAGCTTCGGCCCGATCTCGGCCAGATAGCCGGCGGAGCCGGTGCGCAGGTCGAGGGCCGCGATGGTCCCCGTTGCGCGGCTGTCAGTAAAAAACGGATTGTCGCGAAAACGCCGAAGCCCGGCAGCCTGTTTTGCGCTCAGGTCCGCGACCCGCTCGGCCACCGGTTCGTCACGCCAGATCTCGACATTGGCGAGCGCCGCCGCGCAGGCGATCGGATTGGCGGTGTAGGAGCTCGAGTGGAAGAATGTCTTCCTCCGGTCCTGCGAATAATGGGCCTGGAAGATTGCATCGGTCGCAAGCGTCGCCGCCAGCGGGATAACGCCGCCCGTCAGGCCCTTTGAAGTGCACAGAATGTCCGGTGAGATCGATGCCTGCTCACAGGCGAACATGGTTCCGGTGCGGCCCCAGCCGGTCATCACCTCGTCGGCGATAAGCAGCGTGCCGGAGGCTTCGGCGATCTTCTTCAGCTCGGCCACAACCCAGGCCGGATACATCAGCATGCCGCCGGCGCCGAGCACCAGCGGTTCGACGATCAGCGCGGCCGCGCGCCGGTCGCGGGAGACTGCCTCGAACCGATCGAGCGTCTCCTGCTCGCGCCCGGCGGCCGGGAAGGGGATGGTGTCCACCTCGAACAGCAAGGGCTCGTAGGCGGCGTTGAACACGCCGCGGGCACCGACGCTCATCGTGCCGATGGTGTCGCCATGATAGCTGTGCTCCATGACGACGATGCGCGAGCGCGGCGCGTCGATGTTGCGGAAATAGCCGAGCGCCATCTTCAGCGCGACCTCGACGGCGGTCGAGCCGCTGTCGGAATAGAACACCCGGTCGAGGCCGGCCGGAGCGAGGCCGACAAGCGCCTTGGCCAGGCGTTCGGCCGGCTCGTGGGTGAAGCCGGCGAAGATGATCTGGTCGAGGCTCGCCGCGGTCGTCTCGATGGCCTTGACGATGCGGGGATGGCGGTGGCCGTGGGTGACGACCCACCAGGAGGAAATGGCATCCAGGATGCGCGTGCCGTCGGCCTTATAGAGGTAGGCGCCTTCCGTCCGGACGATTTCGGGGATAGCCGGCTCGAGCGCGTGCTGGGTGAAGGGATGCCAGACTTGAGACTGCGACATCATTCGCCCCCCGCGATTGCTGAAAGGTCGAAGCCGGCAATCATCGCTTCCCTCAGCGTCCCGCTCGTCAGCGGATCGAGCAGCGGCAGCCTGCCAAGCTGGCGCACGCCGCTGAATTCGACGATTGTCCTCTGCGTGTCGGTCACCTCATCGCCGACGAAGGCAATGCCGATGAGCGGGATGGAACGGGCCCTGAGCGCCTCGATCGAAAGCAGGGTGTGGTTGATGGTGCCGAGCTTGGTACGGGCGCACAGGATGACCGGCACCCGCCACTGCGCGAAGATGTCGATGAATTTGGTGCGCCGGTTGAGCGGCACCATAAGTCCCCCGGCGCCTTCGATGACGAGCGGGCCCGGCAAGTCCGGAAGCGAGAGTTCTGCGGCGTCTATCGCGACGCCGTCGAGTTCGGCTGAACGATGCGGCGACAGTGGCTCCTTCAGGCGATACACTTCGGGCAGCACGCGCCCCGGCGGCAGGCCGGCGAGCCGTTCAACGACCTCGCTGTCGGTCTCTTCGTCGAGCCCCGATTGCACCGGCTTCCAGTAGAAGCCGTCGAGCAGGCCGGCCAATCCCGCCGAAAACACCGTTTTGCCGATCCCGGTATCTGTTCCGGTGATGACGATGCGCTTGGTCATGCCGCGGCCAACACCTCGACGAGCGCCTCGACCATGGCCGAAATGTCGGCCTCGTCGACATTGAGCGTCAGCGAAATGCGCAGCCGCGATGTGCCCTCGGGGACGGTCGGCGGACGAATGCCGCGAATGTCGAAACCGCGCGCCCGCAGCGCCGCCGCCAACGCCATGGTGCGCCCGTTGTCGCCGATGACGAAGGGCTGGATCTGCGAGCCGCTAGGGGCCACGCCGCAGCGCTCGGCCAATTGGCGGCCCGCGAAGGCAACGCGCTCCTGCAACCGGGCACGGCGTTGGGGCTCGTCGGACAGCATGGCAATCGCCTCGCGCGCTGCCACGGCCATCAGCGGCGATGGCGCGGTGGAGTAGATGAAGGGCCGGCAGCGGTTGACGAGATAGTCGCACAGCAGTCCCGGCCCGGTGACGAGCGCACCGGCCGCGCCGAGCGCCTTGCCGCATGTGTGAAGCGCGACGATGTTGTCGCGGCCCTCGAAAGCGGCGGCAAGGCCGCGGCCGTCTGGCCCCCAGACGCCGGTGGCATGGGCCTCGTCGACGACGATGAAGGCCTCGTGGCGGTCGGCAAGCGCGACCAGCTCCTCCATCGGCGCGCGGTCGCCGTCCATGCTGTAGAGGCTTTCGACCACGATCCAGACGCGCCCGGTGCCGCCTTCGGCGCGCCAGCGCGTGATCGCATCCTCGAAGGCATCGACGTCGTTGTGCACGGCGAGCTTGAACTCGGCGCGGCCAGCGCGGGCCCCCTCATGCATGCTGGCATGAGCCAATTCGTCGAGGACCAAAAGGTCACCCTTCTGCGGCAGGGCGGTCAGCAGGGCGAAGTTGGCAATGTAGCCGGTGCCGAAGAACAGCGCGCGGTCGGCTCTGAAGAACGCTGCCGCGTCCGCCTCCAGTGCCTCGTGTTCCGGCGCGTTGCCGCGCAGCAGCCGAGATCCGGTCGCGCCGACCGGTGTGCCCTGCGCGATCGCCGCCGCCACCGCGTCGCCGAGTCTTTTGGAGGCGGCGAGCCCGAGATAGTCGTTGGACGAGAAATCGAGCCCGGCGCGCGGCGAAAGCGTCCGCAGACGGTCCTTGCGCGCCAGTCCGCGCAAGGTCGCGTCATAGCGGGCAAGCGGCGCTTCGTTCATTGCGCCTCGAGGTCCATCGGCTCGATGCCGAGACGGCGGAACAGCAGCGTATCCTTGTCCTCGCCGGGATTGTCCGCCGTCAGCAGCGTGTCGCCGACGAAGATTGAATTGGCGCCGGCAAAGAAGCACAGCGCCTGCATCTCGTCGGTCATGGCGGTGCGCCCGGCGGAAAGTCGGACATGCGATTTCGGCATCATGATGCGCGCCAGCGCGATCACGCGCACGAACTCGATCGGCTCGATCGGCCTGGCATCGGCAAGCGGGGTGCCGGCGATCGGGATGAGCATGTTGATCGGAACGCTTTCCGGATGTTCCGGCAGGTTGGCCAGCGTCACCAGCATGTCGATCCGGTCCAAGGGCTCTTCGCCCATGCCGACAATGCCGCCGCAGCAGACCTTGATGCCGCAGTCGCGGACATTGGCCAGCGTATCCAGCCGGTCGGCAAATGTCCGGGTCGAGATGATCTCTGAGTAATAGCGCTCGGAGGTGTCGATGTTGTGGTTGTAGTAGTCGAGGCCAGCCTCTTTCAGCCGCTGCGCCTGGCCGAGGTCGAGCATGCCGAGCGTCATGCAGGTCTCCATGCCCAGCGCCTTGACGCCCTCGACCATCGCCACGACCGCATCCATGTCGCGCCCCTTGGGATTTCGCCAGGCGGCGCCCATGCAATAGCGGGTGGCGCCGGCGTCGCGCGCCTTCGTCGCCTCGGCGATGACGCGCCTGACCTCCATCAGCTTCGACGCCTTCAGCCCGCTTTCGTGGTGCGCCGACTGGCTGCAATAGCCGCAATCCTCCGGACAGCCGCCCGTCTTGATGCTGAGAAGCCGGCTGAGCTGGACCTTGTTGGGATCGAAGTTCTGGCGGTGAACGGTCTGCGCCTGAAACAAGAGGTCGTTGAAAGGCGCATCGTGGAGAGCCTGGGCTTCTTCCAGGCTCCATACCCGGCGGTCGCCGAGGGATTGAACTTCAGGCGCGGTCTTTTCCGAAATCGCTGCGTGCATTTCGATCCTGTTCCTTGCGTTGTGGCGAGCCGGCTAGACTTTAGATGGCCAGGTCCGACGATCAAAGCTCACGATAATCGAGGCCGATATCGAGGATCGGGGCGCTGTGAGTCAACCAGCCGATGGAAATCAGGTCGATACCGGTTGCGGCAACGACTGGCGCAATCGCGGCGGTGATCCTGCCAGACGCCTCGGTGACCGCCCGGCCACCAACCATGGCCACCGCCTTGCGCAAGTCATCGACCGACATGTTGTCCAACAGGACTGCGTCGGGGGCAAGCGCCAAGGCTTCTTCCAACTGGGCCAGCGTATCGACCTCGACTTCGACCTTGACGAGATGGCCGACGCTCATTCGCGCCCGCTCCATTGCCGGGCGAATTCCGCCGGCGATGGCGATGTGGTTGTCCTTGATCAGGATGGCGTCGTCGAGGCCGAAGCGGTGGTTGGCGCCGCCGCCGGCGCGCACGGCGTATTTTTCGATTGCCCGCAAGCCCGGTGTCGTCTTGCGGGTGCAGACGATCTTCGCCTTGTGCCCGCGGATCGCACTGACGATCGATGCGGTCGCCGTGGCTATGCCGCTGAGATGGCACAGGAAATTGAGCGCCGTGCGTTCCGCCGTGAGAATGGCGCGGGCCGGGCCGCTTACCGACGCGATGGTCTCCCCCTGCGCTACGTCGCTGCCGTCCGCGCGCTCCACCGTCATCTCGACATTCGGATCGATCAGCTTGAAGGCGAGCATCGCCAGATCGAGGCCGGCGATGATGCCTTGCTGGCGAGCCGCAAGCACGGTCGTCGTATGGCGTTCTCGTGGTACGATGGCATCCGTGGTCACGTCGCCGGCTCTGCCGAGGTCTTCGAGAAGAGCCGCCCGCACCATCGGCTCGAGCATGATTGCGGGAAGTGGCGATAGGTTCATCAGGTTACGGTTTCCAGCGCTGGGGCGTGTGCAAGTTCCCGCGCTGCCGCAAGTGCTGCTTCGAGCGTAATTTTGGAGCGCCGGCCAACTGTCGCGTGATGGGGAAAGTCTGTCCGGTAGTGAGCGCCGCGGCTTTCCCGGCGCAGCAAGGCGGCAATCGCGATCATCAACCCGACGGCCGCCGGGTCCGCGCCCTGACGCTCGGCGAGCGGCAACAAGGACCGTGCGGCTGCTTTCAAGCCTTCACCGTCCCGCACGACGCCGAGCGCACGCGACAAGAGGGGACGCACCGCCTCGGGATCGGACGGCGGGCAGTCGCTTGCATTGGCTTGCCTTGTCCGGAGGGCAGCGGTTCCCGCGATGCTTTCGGCGACCCAGCGCGCGCAGACCACCGCCTCGGTCAGCGAATTGCTGGCAAGCCTGTTGGCACCGTGCAACCCGGTCGCGGCGACTTCGCCGCAGGCCCAAAGTCCCAAAACGGACGTGCGACCGGAGCCATCCACGGCGACACCACCCATGTGGTAGTGCTGGGCTGGGCGGATGGGAATGAGATCGCGCGTCGGATCGATGCCGGCCTTGCCGCAGGCGGAGGCGATGGTCGGGAACTGCCGCGCGAACGCCGGGCCGGGCCTTTCCCGCACATCGAGAAAGACGCGGTGGCCGTTCGCAAGATGGTTCCAGACGGCACGCGCCAGCACGTCGCGCGGCGCAAGTTCCTCCCCTTGCACGCCTTGAAGAAGACGCCGGCCGCTTCCATCGACGATGGTCGCGCCTTCGCCGCGAACAGCTTCGCTGATCAGCGTCATGGGGCGGCCGGACCCGTCGAGCGCGGTCGGGTGGAACTGGACGAACTCAAGGTCGGCAAGGGTAGCGCCGGCACGCGCTGCGAGCGCCAGGCCTTGTCCGCAACTGCCCAATGGATTGGTGCTGTCGAGGAACAGGCCACCGATGCCGCCCGTGGCGAGGACGACCCGTCCCGTGGCGAAGAACACCGGACCAGTCGAGCAGGTCGCCAGCACGCCGGCGATGCTGCCGTCCTCCACGGCCAGCCGGCGCGCTTCGAACCCCTCGACGACCTCTATGGTCGGCGTCGAGCGGACGGCCGCGACCAAGGCACGCATGACCTCTCGTCCGCTGCCGTCACCACCGGCATGGACGATTCGCCGCCGGCTGTGCGCTGCCTCCAGTCCGAGGCGGAATGTTCCGTCTGGTGCCCGGTCGAAGCGGACCCCGAAGCCCGCAAGCCGATCGATGGCGCCGGGCGCGGCATTGAGGATACGGCTGGCCATCTCCCTGTCGCAGAGCCCATCGCCTGCGGCGAGCGTGTCGGCCAAATGCAGTGCCGGATCGTCGTCGTCGCCGAGGCTGGCGGCCAGCCCACCTTGTGCCCAGGCGCTCGAAGCGTCAGCCCCCAGCGGTGCCCTGGACAGAAGAAGTGCCGGCTGCGGCGCCAGATACAGCGCGGTCATCAGTCCGGCAATGCCGCCGCCGATGATGACGGGGCGGCCGTCGAGATTTTGCACGCTCATACGGCCAGCATCCGCTCGACGGCCAGGCGCGCGCGGCCGGCGATGCCGGGCTCGATGCTCACGACATGGCGGTTCTCTTCGAGCGCCGTGCGAATGTTGGCCAGCGTTATCCGCTTCATGTGCGGGCAGAGATTGCAGGGCCGGATGAATTCGACCTCGGGATGCTGAAGCGCGACATTGTCGCTCATCGAGCATTCCGTCATCAGCACGACGCGCGGCGGCTTTTGCCTTTCGACATAGTCTGACATGGCGGCGGTCGAGCCGGAAAAATCGGCCTCGGCCACCACGTCGGGCGGGCATTCGGGATGCGCCAGCACCGTCACGCCGGGATGGCTTTCGCGCAACTCGCGAATATCGGCGGGCGTGAAGCGCTCATGCACCTCGCAATGTCCTTTCCAGGCGATGATCTCAACGTCGGTCTGCGCGGCGATGTTCTGGGCCAGATACTCGTCCGGCAGCATGATCACCCGACGGACGCCAAGCGACTCGACGACCGCCTTTGCATTGCCTGACGTGCAGCAGATGTCGGACTCGGCTTTCACCTCGGCCGACGTGTTGACATAGGTGACGACCGGCACGCCCGGATAGCGTTGCCTGAGCAGGCGGATATCTTCGGCGGTAATGGAGTCCGCCAGCGAACAGCCGGCGCGCAGGTCGGGAATGAGCACGGTCTTCTCAGGGTTGAGCAGCTTCGCCGTCTCGGCCATGAAATGCACGCCGGCCAGCACAATCACGTCCGCTTCGGCCGATATCGCCTTGCGGGCAAGCGCCAGGCTGTCGCCGACGATATCGGCAACGCAATGGAAGATCTCCGGCGTCTGATAGTTGTGCGCCAGGATGACAGCGTTTCGTTGCCGCTTCAGGTCGAGAATGGCGTCGATGTCGCCGGCGAAGGCGGGCCATTCGATCGGCGGGATAACCCGCCGCACGCGGTCGTACAGCGCGGCGGTGCGCGTGGAGGCGGTGAGCATGCCTTACCCTCATTATGCTCGCGTTGAGTATAACTGAGGTATATGCTTAACTTGAGCATAAGGAATGTCAAGCGCGTGAAAGTGGCAATTTTGTCCCTGCGACAGTGCGTTCCGCCAGAACCGTCTGGCGGAAGCGGAAGCGCTTGGCCGGTCTCCCGCCGGTGTCCGTCATCCTCTCCCCGGTCTCCTCGACCAGATCCTGTTGTTCGATGAGGCGGCGGAAATTCTGTTTGTGCACGAGCCGCCCAGCGAGCGCTTCAACGGTGCGCTGCAATTGCAAGAGCGTGAAAGCCGGCGGCATCAGCTCGAACACGACGGGGCGGTATTTGATCTTGGTTCGAAGCCTGGCGATCCCGGTCGCCAGAATGCGGCGGTGGTCGGCAGTCATTGGTCGGCCCGGAATGGCCGGCGGAATGCCATTGTCCCGGCCGCGTGTAGCCTCCGGCACCAGCGCGGCCTCATAGAGCAGTTCGTAGCGCTGCAGAGCAAGCTCCTCGTTCCAGCCGCGATCATCCAGGCCGAAGGCATATGCCACGCGTTGCCGGCGATCGCGGCGCACGCCGAGATCCTCGGCAACGTCGGCCCAGGCCAAAAGCCGGGGCATGAGGATATCGGCCAGAATGGGCGGCGCGCCCACGCGGTGATCCTCCCACGGAAAATACTCGTACCAGCCCCGCCAACCATGCGTGGGAAACCTTTCGGCCTGCTCTTCCCGCGTCAGGCCGAGGTAGCTGATCGATATCTGCACGCGCGCATCGCCTGTCCTGTCGCGATCGGCAAACGTGTAGAGCTGCTCGATATAGCCTAGCAGGTGACCGGTCTGCCGCTCCACCCACGCCCTCAAGCCCGATTGCAAGGAGCGATGGTCGAGCTCGAAAGGGCCGGACGGCAAAGCTTGCGCCTGCTCGATGGTCAGGACGCGCGGCTCGCCATTCGTCACGGCAATGACGACAGCGATCAGGTCCGCACTGACGGGATGGCTCTGATCGTTCCTCTGAGCCTGCCTTGTCGCCTGGGTTGTATCGTATTGCATGGACTTCGATGGATTCCAGAAATCAGGTGGATGGCAGGCAAAGCCAAAAGAAAGGTGAACTGCCGCCTGCCACCCGTCAACGCTTCGCACGGAAGAAGGGTCTTGAGATCGGCCCCCCGGGGGCTCAATGCATCGGCGTCTCGCCGCGAAACAGCGGCTGGTGCGCTTGCATCAAGGCGGCAATCCGGTCGGCGACTTTTCGCACTGGCGGCGAGTGGCGTTCCTCGTGATGGGTGACGATCCACTGGTCGGTTTCCAGTTCGGGGATAGGTCGGGCGACGCGCACCAGTCGTGGATCGTTGTCGCCGACGAAGCACGGAAAGATCGAAAGGCCGGCGCCGGCGGCCACCAGTTCTCGCACCGAATGGGTGTTGTTGCCGCGCACCGCAATGCGGTCGCCGTGATGGGCTTGCAGCCAGCGCGCCGAGGCAACGTTTGCCCCTTCGCCGGTGACGCCGACGAACAAGCCGGCGGCGATGCCGTTGATCAGGTGGCGTCCGGAATAAAGCGCGTGGGCGACCTTGCCGCTCTGACGGCCAGCCAGCCACTGCTCGGTCGGGCGCTCGCTGCGGATGCCGACGTCGGCGGCGCGACGTCCGATGTCGACCCGGTCGGTGGTGGTGACGAACTCCATCCTTATGCCGTCATCGACCGTCCAGACCTCGCCGATATGGGCGGAAATGAAAGCCGAGGTCCATGGCCCGGCCGAGACGCGGACAATGCGGTCGGGCAGGCTTCCTTCGCGCCAGCGGGTCAGCGACTGCATTGCCGCCTCGACGTCCTCGGCGCGCCGCAGCAATTCTTCGCCGACCGGGGTCAGCCTGTAGCCGGTCTGCTGACGCACGAACAGCGGCTCGCCGATCTGCTTTTCAAGCGCGGTGACGCGTCGTCCAAGGGTAGCTGCGCTGAGGCGCGTGGTCGCCGTCGCCGCGCTCAGGCCACCCAGTCGCGCAACGTCGAGAAACAGCCTCAGATCGTCCCAGCCAATATCCATTTTGCAGAAATGAAAAATGCCTTGCGACCTTGGCTGTAGCGCGAAGCGGGCATCATCGCAAGTATGCAGCCATTGGCGGCCTTGGACAATCGTGCCTGGCGGGACAGCGGCAGGCGCCCAGGCTGGTCAGAAAGCCAGTGCAGTCCCTTCGGTCATGCACCCGCTTGCACAGGCTCTTTGCGTTTTCGAGAAACCCGGCGTGCGGGGGCATTCCGCGCGTCAAAGGAGACAATCATGTTGTATGAACTTCGAGACCGTTTCACCCGCTGGCTTGTCTATCGTCAGACGCTTGCGAGCTTGCGGCGGGTTCCGGACAGAACCCTGGCGGATGCCGGCATTTCTCGCGAACACATCCGTGAGCATGCCCGTCGCGCCAGCCAGCATCATTGAGATCACCGAAGTGGCGGCGCCAGATCCCGCCTTCATCGGCAGATCGTGCATCTCGACGAGATTGGGAAGGCGCTGGCATCACCATGTGATGTTTCCAGCCTGCAGGCTGAACCGGTCGGCCGGCTGGAGCCGGGCACGCAAGCGTATCTATCCCCGCATGATGCGATAGACGGTTGCATCGCCCTCCACGCCCCGAAGGGGCGCGTCAAAAGCCACGACACGATGGCCGGCAAGCATTTCGCTGACCCCGGGCGCGGAATGAAGCGCCTCGGAAATGCAGATCTGGCCGGCTTCCGCCAGCGATTGCACGCGCGCGGCGACATTCACCGTCTGGCCGAAATAGTCGAGGTTGTCGTTGAGCGTCACGGCGATCGACGGTCCACAGTGGGCACCGATCTTGAGGATGATTCCTGGCCCGTCGTGCTCGCCGTTGAAGCGATCGATGTCTTCAAAGATGTGCAGTGCAGCCGAAATCGCATCCGAAGGCTGCGAGAAGACTGCCATCACCGCATCCCCGATCGTCTTGACCACCGCTCCGGCATGTTGCTGCACCGCCGCGTTGACCAGGGCGAAATGCTCGCGGACCAAAGCGTAGGCGTTGAGGTCACCAAGCCGTTCATACATGGCGGTCGAACCCTTGAGGTCCGTGAACAGGAAGGTGATCTGCCGGATGCCGAGCCCCTCCTTCTCGTCGACGCGTTCGGACCGGAAGAGCTGGCGGAAGGTCTGCCGCGCAAGCAGCGCTCCTCCGGAAACATAGGGGTCGAAATCGAGCGCCGGCTTGGTCGTCAGTGCGACAAGCTCGGGCGGCCAGTTGATGGCAAGCAACGAACCTCGCACCGGCCCTCTGTTCGCGACCTCAATGACAATCGGACCGGGTGGCACGGCGGGCAACGCCGGCAAGAAGCGTTTGCCGTCGTAGTCGATCTTCAGGAGTGTCGGCGCCGATACCTGGTCGCCTGATATCGGCACCGCGAATGCGGCCTGCGTCTGCACGTTGACGCCCGCAAGCGCGCCCGGTCCCAGGTCGGCGCGGAGCACTGTGGTGGTGCCGGGCGGCAGAAACGTCATGCCCCGAACGAAGCCGCGCAGTAGGTCTAGAAAGCGAACGTCTTGCCCCGGTAGCCGCCCGTCATGTCCGAAGTGGAGCTTCCAGTGAAAATCCTCGACAGAGAGCGTCTCGGGATCGTGGTACGGCAGGCGCCGCAGCTTCGGCGATATCGAGAAGGTGACCTCGATGAAGTCGTCAAGGTCAGTGTCGCCGGATACGTCGCACAGGCCACAGACGTAGTGGGTCTTCAGCGTGCGCAGGGCGCCGAAACTATCGAGCACCATCCCGGACTGTGGACAGAGCACATCCCAGCTCATGTCGAACAAGCCGCAGCGGGCGGCATGAAGGAAGAGGTCGATTGCTTCAGGCTCGGCGATCGCGCGGTCGCGAGCAAAGGTCAACGGATTGACGCGATGGAGTGAGTGGTCGTCGGCGCTCCTGATCAGCGTCTCGAATTTCGAGATGACGCGTGGGCTCCAGGCTCGCGACTGCTCCACCTTGGTCATCTTGCTTTCGAGAAGACGATCGTTGACTACCGTCACGCCGGATCCTCAATCTTGATGGGCTGCGGAGGCTGCTGGAAACTTTCCAGCGAAATCAACAGCGGAGCTATCCGGCGCCCGCCGGCCGACAGTAGCTGGCACAAGGCGTCGATCACGCCACGTCTGCTGCGATGAACCAATCGTTGATCTCCCGCAATTCCGCACGGGCCTCTTCGAACCTGCCCTGTGACCGCAATAGCTTCGCCAGACTGGTGGTCGCCTGCAGCTCCCAACTCCTGGCGTTCTGCCGCCGCGCAAAGGCAATCGCCTCGCGGAAAGAAGCCTCTGCCGCCCTGTCTCCCGCTCCGTTTGCAAGTTCGATCTCACCGCGAACGCGAAGCAAGGCGGCTGTAAAGTAATGCTCGCCGATCTTTTCGGCCTCGTGCAGACCTTTCTCAACGGTCTCTGCCGCTATATCGAATTGCCCGGAGTTCATGAAAGCCTTGGCGAGTAAACCTAAATAACACGACTTGTCGACCTCCTCATCTTCAAGGTCATTTTCGGTCAATGCCATCATGTGGCTTCCCGCCAGATTGTCATCGAGGTCCGATGCAGCCAGGCCGCCAAAAAAGCGCGCCACCCTTGCCCAGAGATTGAAGCCGTTTTCCTGCGCCAGCGGCAGGAGTTCGTCGGCCAGTCGAGCGATCAAACTGCTTTCTTCGCGGAAGGCGAACAACACGCAGCCGTTTCCCAGGCAAGCGGCCAGGCGATAGGCGGGCTGCTGCCGAACGGTCGTCTCGGCCTCGAGGTAGAGTTTGAGCGCCTGACGGCGATATCCCAGAATATGCAAGGTCCAGGAAAGGTAGATCATGGCCATGCTCGGAAAGTCGCTGCCGACCTTGTCCGCGCTTTCCTTGTGGCTGAGAGCGCGCTCGAGATATTGCCGGGCCGCCACCAACTCGCCCTGACTGAACAGGGTCATCCCCTTGAACTGCAAACCTATGACGAGCGCGTTCAGATAGCCGCCGTCCTCGCCAACACGGATCAACTCATCGCTGGCTGCAAGGGCCTTGCCAAACTGGCCCGAGTTGAAATGGGTTCCGAAAAGCCCGTCGAGCGCCCTGATCGTCGCTTCCGGTTCGCCGAGCTTCCCGCTCAGTGCTATGGCCCGCTGATATGCGGCACTGCCTTCGCCGGTCACGTAGCCTTGCGCGGCGTAGAGCACGTCGCCCAGCTCCAGTTCGAAGCGAAGCAGCTTGCGGCTGCGATCGTCGGAATCGGGCAAGAGTTTCGCGGCTTCAAGCCCCTTCCTGAAGATACGCACCGCGTCATCTTTTGCCCAAGTCTTGGCTGCCTTCACCCCTGCCAGCAGCCAGTAATCAGCGGCGCGATCGAACAGACCTGCGTCGGCGAAATGCTCGGCGAGCACTTCGGGACGGGCAAAAGCCGCGTTGCGGTCGCGCAGTTCGATACATTCGGCAATCAACCGATGAATCTGCTGTGCACGTTCGTGCAGCATCGTGCCTCTGGCGGCCTGCTGCAGGAGCACGTGGCTGAACGAAAAGCCCGCGCCGGCTGTCCCTCGCTCGGCGACGACCAGCCCCGTGCGCATCAGGTCGCCAACTGCGTTGCGCAGCTCCGCTTCGGGCCAATCGCAAATCTCGCGCAGTATGTCGAAGTCAAATTTTCGGCCGATCGCCGCTGCGATCTGCGCGACTTCCTTTGCTGGCCCCAGCCTGTCGAGGCGTGCAAGCAGCAAGAACTGCAGGGAGTTTGGAATGTTGTTCGTGAGTGACAAACGCTTGGGCTGCGCTGCGTCCAGCCGCAACCCTGTTTCGACCACGCTCCGGGTAAGCTCTTCGATATAGAGCGGGACGCCTTCACTGCGATCGAGCACCACTGAAACATCAGCGGCGACCGCATTCGGACTAATGTCATGGACAATCGCTTCGGCATCCTCGCGTCCGAGCGCTTCAAGCCTGATGTGATGCACATCCGGCCTGTTGAACCATGGAACGCTTGCGGTGTTCCTGCTCGATACGAGCAGCAGCGCGGGGGTCGCAGCCAGGCTGGCGACGATTTTGTCGAGAAGCTCGCGCGAGGTCGCATCGGCCCATTGTTCATCTTCGAACAAGATCAGGATCGGGGTGGTGCGCGCCAGATAACCGACCAGATCCATCAACGCCTGTTCGGCGATGTTGCGCTGCCGTTCGGCGCTAATTCCCTCGAGCCTGTCCGGCCTGGCCGTTGGTATGCCGAGCAGGCTTGAGAAGATCGCCAGCGCGACGTCGCTGGACACCGAACCCATCGACAATCCGTTGCTGAGCTTTCGGAGCTTTTCCTCCGTTGGGTCACCGTCCTCGATCGTTGCGATCCTCTGCAATTCGGCGAGGAACGGATAAAGGGTGCTGTTCTCGAAGGTCGGAGAACATTGCATGGTCAGCTGCGGAAAGCTGCGCAGGCGCTGCTGGATCTCGTTGAGCAACCGGGATTTGCCGATACCCGACTCTCCCGAGACCCACACCGCACTGCCGCGCCTGTCGCGCACGACGGTCTCCCAGCGCTCCATCAGCAGTCGCAGTTCGGCATTGCGGCCGCACAGCCTGGTCATATGCGCGCGCTTTGCAAAACGGGTCGGCACCATGCGCTGCCGCTGCACCTGCCAAACCTGGACCGGTTCGGCGAATCCCTTCAGCTCATGTTTGCCGAACCTGGTGAAATCGATTGCGCCGCTCGCCGCCTCGAAGGTCGCCGCGTCGACAAGGACCATATTCGGCTTGGCCAGTACCTGCAGCCGCGCCGCCAGATGCGCGACGTGGCCGAAGGCGACGGTGGATACGCCGCTCGGCGCGCCGACGAACTCCCCCACCACCACCTGGCCGCTCGCGATGCCCACCCGCACTTGCAACGGATATCCCTGATTTGCCGAGATGGTGGCCACCGCATCGACGATCTCGAGCGCCGCCAGCACCGCGACCTCGCTGTCGTCCTCGCCAGCTATCGGATAACCGAAATAGGCCTGTATGGCGTCGCCGATGTAGCTGGCCGTCACACCCTTGTGGCGCCGCACGACGCTGCTGCAGGTCTGCAGAAAGGTCTCAATCAGGCGTTGGAAATCCTCGGGATCCAGGCGGTCGGCATATTCGGTCGACCCCACCATGTCGCAAAACAGGATGGTGAGATAACGCCGCTCCGCAACAGACTTCGCCGGGCCGGGCAAAATCGGGCTAGCCAATGGAACCGGCGTGGTCACGCTCCGGGACCCTCCTTGGTGCGGCGACCATGTAGCACCCGGTCATGTTATCGCAAATCGCGGCGCTCACCAGCCGCTTTCGATCGCGTCAGATGGATCATCGATGCTCGTCACACCGAACGTCGGCATAGACCAAATGGTCTGCCTCGCTGAATGCCGCTTGGCTTTGGTCGAAGCAGAACCGTTTGGGCACCAGCCGGATCAAGGTGCGTCGGTTGCATTCGCCAGGCAGATCGATCTGGAAGGTGCGCGGCGACATCGACGGCGTCGGGTCGCTCCATTTCGTGTGGCCGGCAAACGAAACGTCCTGGACCAGCAAGCTGGAGCCGGCTGAACTGACGGGACCGGAGATGGCCACGGCGTCGGTTCCTTTTGCCTGCTCGATGCTCGGATATTCGCCGCTTTGCGGTGGATCCCCGTTTGCCGGAATCGCGGCGGCGCCGACTGCCACATTGATCCTGACATCGTCGCGCTCAGGAACGCCACCGTAGCTGTTGCGAAAGGTCCAGCTTACGCGAAGGACAGGCGTCTTCACCGCCGCTCCGGGCAGGGGAGGCAAAACCTGAATCCTGGCATCGGCGAGCGAAGAGCCTTCATCCTCCGCCTCCGCCTCCGGCGCCGGGCAGCCGGTGTAGAGCGGGCGGTAGCCGCACTCGGAGCCGCCGGCTCCCCACAGACAGTCGCTCAGCTTGCGCCAGTCTTCCGAGCTCAGTCGCGGCGCGCTGGAGGACAGGTCATTGCCCGACCCCGGCAACATCCAGGGATGGATGCCACCGCTGCCGGCCGCCCAGTTCGTGCGGTGTGCTTCTATCTCGGCGTAGACGACCTGTTCCTCGTGCAGCTCGAGCAACTGGACCCAGGTCGGCAACGTGACTGTCGGCTCGTGCCCCGCCGCGTCGGCGGCAAAACGGCGGCCCGTGACTTGTGTGGTAAGCGTGTGGCAGCTTGTGCAGTTGCCCGTCGGATCTTCGACCGTCCTGGCTTGGCTGAGTTCATTGCGGTAGGTGCCGGTGTAGCCGGAGCCGACCACGCGGAACGGCGCGTCCGGCAACCGCGGCCGGTGCGGTAGAAAATCGCCCAGGCTGAAGGCGGTCGATCTGGCATCGCCGGCCGAACGAAAACCGACCCTGCTCTGCGCAATGTGCGGATCGATCACATAGGGGCTTTTGTTGTCATGGCATGCATGGCACGAGATCTGGAACGTCGGATCATAGATTTTCTCCGCCGTGTCCCTTCCCGCTTCATCGGAATAGCTGCGCCCGCCCGGCGGAACGAGGGGCTTTGACCAATCGAACTGGCTCTGGTCCTTGCGGCCGTCGAAGAAGACAATTTCTCCGGATTTCCGGTTGAACCCGATGGTGCCGAAGACAGAAAACCTCGGATCCGACCGCGTCCAGTAGGGATCGGTGCTGACCTCCTGGCTGATATTCGATTTCCTGCAGAGGAACAGCCATTCCACGTTGCCGCGCACGACTCTGACGACACGTGAGTTCAGCCCACAGTAGGTCGTGCTGCCGGTCAGCGAAGGCTTGTCGCATTTGGGCAAAGTCGCCGTCCATTTCACCACCTCTCCGTTCGCGTTCCTGTGCTCGAACTCCAGCGGAGTGCCCGGTTTTTTCGGATTGGGCTTGAGGTCGACGACATTGCCGTCGACTTCCAGTGGGATGACCTTCATTTGCGGGCTGTCGCAATCGCCGTCGGGAATAGGACCGAACACCGCTCGCGCTTCATCGCCAGACCTGGTTATGACGTCGGTGCTCTTTGAGGCTGGCGCCCAAAAGATGTCGGGGTTCCATCGCGTAACGGCGTCGGCGAACGCCTTCGAATCCAGGTCGTCCTGATCGGAGCCGTGCCTCTCGCCGGCTCGCGGCGTCGATACGAAAGCTGCGTCTCGCTGCCCGATCGTCCCGGATATTAGGAGAAACGCAATGCCGAGGACCGCAGCGATCAGCGCAACGGCACGCATTTCAGCCAACTGGAGCGGGCCAGTGAACCCATGGCCGATCTCTGGGCGTCACCGCTTCTTCGCTTCGACAGAGCCAGCAGCATAGTCGGCGTGGACTGTTAGCGATTGAAATCGCCACGTGTCGTCGTCGCCCTTTACAAAAGTCGCCCGGGCATCCGCCGAATAGTCAAGAACCGGTGCCGGAAAGTGGGAGCCCTGCAGAGTGACCAGGACTATCGATTTGGTGTTCACCGTCTTGCCCGTATCGTCAACGTTGAACAAGGTGTTGGTCACGATATGCCGGGTCTGAAGGCTATCATATTTAAGCTTATCAAGTATTATTGTCATCTGGCCGAGGAGATCGGTTGCAGATTCCGGGCCAAGGCCGAGCGTCAACTTGAAGATGCTGGCGTCTGTACTGCAAATCTCGTAGTAAGACGATTTCGGCTTCGCAAAGAGGCCAGCGAACGCGGCTGCGTTTCTTTCGTCGATCGTCCAGGCATAGCGGGACAAAAGATCTAGAATTGCCTGGCGATCTTCGGCCGGTGGATTCTTGATATTCCAGCCATAAGTAGCATCTGTTCCGCATGAATCAGCTAAAGCAGCGCCGCCGAAAGCTAAACAGAACCCACAAATCAGGGAAAAATACTTCAAAATCGCGCAGTTAGTGATTATGCCTTTCCAACGCTCGCTCATGATGGCCCCCTCTGATGGAGCTTGATGGGAAAGTACCTATCTATCTTATACCAGCCCTAAAAAGGTGTCAGCCGGAATCGATGGCATGCAAGGCCACGGACATGATTTCGCATTCCTGTTTTTTTGAATTTGCGGTAAGTTGCAATGCCCGGCCCGCACCAATTTCATTCCTAACTTGCAACGTAGGCCGTGGGCGCTTCTGGTATGTTATCGCAAACTAAAACTCACGTAGACGGCAATAAGGTCTAATTGTGGTTATATAGGAGCATAAAATGCCGAGTATCGTCCGAAATATTGTATTGATACTTGCATGCTTTTTTAGCGTTGTGCCCTTGGCGTTTGCGCAGCAGAATCAGGAAGTTGAGATAGTTCTGCAATCGCGCCTGACTTCTTTTGGAAACGATACTCCCCTAATTATTGACTTTACTCTCACGAACCGGTCACGCAGCCCGATCAGGCTGCTCAAGTGGACCTTGCCGATCGACGGCGTCTCGGGCGAAATTTTTTCAGTGACGAGAGGGTCGCAGCCAATTCAGTATATTGGCCCTTTGGTGAAGCGAGCAGAACCCACCGAGGCTGACTTTATCAATATCGAACCCGGACAATCGATTTCGATGCCCGTCGATCTGTCATTGTACTACGCCATCTATGAAGCAGGGAACTATGCGGTTACCTATGATACAGAGCGAGTGGGCCTGCTGGTTGGCCCTCCGGGTGCCCTGAGACGCGCCCAGGTTCTGAGCAACGCCGCCACGTTCAGGGTTCTATCCGGTCGAATTCCTCCGGAACGGATACCGCTCTCGGCACCCACATTCGACCAGTGTGACGGCTCTCAACAGGCTGATATTGGCGCTGCGCTGGCGGAAGCAAACAACATAGCTTCGGCTGCCCTGCAGGTTTTGCAGGGCACGCCCTCTGCCCAGCAACCGAATTCCCAACGATATCGGACATGGTTTGGGGCGCATACCGTAGGACTGTACGCAAAGGCCACTGGAAATTTTTCGAAGATTGCGGATGCTCTTGCAAACAAAGCAATATCGTTTGGATGCCACGGCAGCCGCTGCGGGCCGGGAGTCTATGCGTATATGTTCCGTAATCAACCTTATAATATTTTTGTTTGTCAAAAGTTCTGGTCAGCGGCTCTGAAGGGAACGGATTCAAGATCTGGAACGATTGTACACGAAATTAGTCACTTTGAGGTCGTCGCCTCCACGGCCGACTATTCCTCCGGCGGTCAAAATTTCGCCAAGCAACTCGCGGTTGAAAACCCGCCGCAAGCTACAGAAAATGGCGATAGTCATGAATACTTTGCCGAAAATAGCCCCGAGCTTCCGATGTGAGGAACACCACACGCAACTGATCTTGCGGGGATGCCGTATTGCCATCGGAACGAGCAAGGATTACCGAGGGTTGCAGCCTCGTTGATGCAAATCGACATTCCGCTGCGACCAGCGGGCGTCACAGCTTTCCTACTCCGTTGTGCTGGCTTTTTTTCTGCGCCGATTGGTATGCGACTGCGCAACGGCCATCTTTAGCTCGGGTGTGATCTCCACAGGCGCATTCTCTGCCCCATGTGGGTTCTGCAGCCCCTCGACGTGGACGGTCGGGAATGGGAGTTCGATGCCCTGCTCCTTGAAGGCCTGGCGGAGGCGTAGAAAGAATCTGCCTTTCATAGCGAAGGCGCCTCCAGGCCTGGTTGTGACCTTGACCCTCAATACGATGCCGTACTCACCGAACTCCTGTACGCCCTGCATCTTGATCGGTTCGATCACCCAGTGTTTGAATTCGGGATCTTCCGCCAGCTCCAGGCCTATCCGCTTGATCAGCTTACGAGCGAAGTCGATGTCGGTGTCATAGCCGACGGTGATGTTGAATTTGTCGGTAACCCAGTCACGGCTCTGGTTCTGGACGGCTCCGAGTTCACCGAAAGGTATTGTGAACAGCGGGCCCCGATGGTGCCGCAGCTTCACGGAGCGCAGCGAAAAGCTCTCCACCGTACCCCTGTAGCTGCCCGATGAAATGTATTCGCCGACGCGAAACGCATCGTCGAGCAGATAAAACACGCCTGAGATCACGTCCTTGACGATGGTTTGTGCGCCAAAACCCACGGCGACGCCGACGACGCCGGCGCCGGCGATCAGCGGGCCGATCTGGATACCAATTGAGGCGAGCATCATCAGCACCGCCATAACGACGATCACTGCCAGCAGAATGTTCTGGATGATGGGCAACAGCGTGCGCAGCCGCGCCTGCTGCGGATCGAGGGTTGGGATGTCCTCCTCACCGATCACCGCATGCGGCGTTTCGATGCCCAGCTTTCGTTCGATCAAGGCCTTGATGATCGACCAGCCGAAATCGGCGGCAAGAGCAATGACAATGACATTGATCAAGCCGCGCAATATGAGCGTGGTGGTCGTATCGCCGTCTCGCATGGCCTGCATGTCCAGACCCCAGACACGCGCAAGAAGGTAAGCCGCCGCCAGGATCAGGATCATCCGGATTCCGCGATCGATCACAGCGATCGTCACCGCCGGGATCGTAGGCCGGCCGGCATCTTCCGAACCCGGCCGCAGAACGAAATTGACCCCACGCTGCGTCAGCACGATTGCAAAAGGCAGGACGAATGCGGCCAAGGTAAACCAGAACCACGTGTACAGGCCGACGATGCGCTCCAGGAACAGAGCGACGAAATAGGCAGTCAACAACCATGTCGCTGCCGTGTGGCCGTGCCCATCGCGCCGTGTCCTTGGCCGGCGCCAGACGGCAAGCAGCAGGAGCACCAGCAGCACGAAATCGGCGCCCACCGACAGCACCATCATGCCGTCACGGTCGATGCCGAGACCCGGCAGGAGGATAAAGGCGGCGGCGAAGAAGGCGAAGACGCCGACGATCCGCGTCAGCCAATAGGACCAATGGTCGGCCGTCTCGTTGCTTACCGGCAAGGCACGAACCTCGACAGCGTTCTCGACCTGCATGAAGGAAGGGACGAGCAGGGCTATGAGGTACGTGCGCACCCCCCATGTAACGACTGCAGCCATCAGGAATGTCAGCACGATCTCACGGATGAGCATTGGCCAGTCGAACAGCATGAACGCGCCGGCGCTGCCCAGCGCGAACGAGACGATCAGCAGGCTGGAATAAAGCAGGCGGCCACCAATCTTCTTGGCCCGCCCGGTCGGCGTATCCTTCGATTGCGCGATGATCCAAAGGCGAAATGGACGCGTCAGCTTGTACGTTGCCCAGGTGAGCGCAAGGCCGGCAGCGATGAAAATCGCGATCAGCATCAATACGCCGGCAGGTCCCCTGCTGGACATATCCTCCATGGTCGCTTCCCGAACGCGCGCGAATTGGCCGGGCAGCGAGGGCAAGGTTCGCACGATCCGTTCGATGTGATGCTTGATCCGATCGAGCGTCGAGGATGCCATCGTGTTCATCTGGCCCGGTGTGGCCGCGGCGTCGGACGATGCGTCAGCCGGTGAAGCGCCTGCCGCGGCAGGGGCTGCCGTTGAACCGGCGTCCTGATTTCGTTGTTCGGCCACCCAGGCCTTCACCGACGGATCGTCGAGGAGTTCGAACAGCTGCTTGACCCTTTCGGGCGGTACGGTCGCCGGCGCCTGGGCCTGTGCCGGACCGGCCAGGAAGAGGGCTATCCCGACGACAAGCGACCCGGCAATCAGGGCAAACATCGCGGTTAGATATTGGAGACGTGGTGCCGGACGCGCCGGATTCCTGGCTCCCAATCGTCGAATCATGAGCGGCATCGCGCTGTAGCCTTCCCTCAAATCGGCAAGCAAGACATCCATGCCCGTCGTTGCTCCTACCTTGAAGAAGCCCATGTTGTGGTGCAAGACGTCATCATTGCGAGCTAGACAATTGCGCGATATCGCCGCGCGTCCGTGCACACAACGAAGCGTGATTCTGGAGTGAATAGGGCCATCGGGTCTTTCGCGTTCGCGCCGGTCGGCGCAGTGTGCAGAGAAGTCGATGGGTTCGCGGATTGCTAGGCGATCTGCGGCTTCTTGGGTGATTCAAATTGAAAATTGCGCCTTCATGTTTCAAAACAGGTCGGTAGACCAGGATGGTTTCGGAGCCTGCGGGTCGCTGACGGCCCTCAAGGCGAGAATTCGAAAAGACGTTCAACAATGACCCAGCACGCAGAAAACACTCGAATTCTAATGTACAGCCACGACACGTTCGGGCTCGGCCACCTGCAGCGCTGCCGGACTATCGCGCATTCGCTGGTCGAGGATTTCCGCGGACTTCAGGTGCTTATCATTTCGGGTGCCACCATCGCTGGCGCCTTTGATTACCGCGCCCGTGTCGACTTCGTGAAGATCCCCAGCGTCATCAAGTTGCGCAACGGCGAATACACTTCGCTGGAAAAGGATATCGATCTGCACGAGACGCTGAGGATGCGCCAGTCGATCATCCGCCACACGGCCGAGAGCTTCCGGCCGGATATCTTCATCGTCGACAAGGAACCGCTCGGCCTGCGCGGCGAGATCGAGGACACGCTGTCCTACCTCAAGACGCGAGGCACAACGCTCGTGCTGGGCCTGCGCGAGGTGATGGATGCGCCGCATCTGCTCGAGGCCGAGTGGGCACGCAGGGATGTGATGCGCAAGATTGGCATGTTCTACGACAAGGTCTGGGCCTATGGTCCGCCGGATTTCTACGATCCGTTGACCGGCCTGGATGTGCCGCCGGCTGTCAGGGCAAAGATGACCTTCGTCGGTTTCCTGCAACGGAGCCTGCCGCGGAACGAGTTGCCCGGCCATCGGCCCGAGGGCGACTATATCCTCGTTACCACCGGTGGCGGGGGTGACGGCGCCGAACTGATCCACGACGTTATCGATGCCTATCAGCAGGATCCGCAATTACAGCACAGGGCGCTGATCGTGCTTGGGCCTTACATGCCGGCGCGCAAGCGCAACAAGCTGCTCAGGAAGGGGTCCAAGATCCCCTACATCAAGATCATCGAGTTCGACAACCGCATGGAAGACCTGATCGCCGGCGCCAAGGCGGTTGTGGCGATGGGCGGTTACAACACCTATTGCGAGATCCTGTCTTTCGACAAGCCGGCGCTGATCGTGCCGCGCATCGAACCCCGCGAGGAACAGCTGATCCGCGCGCGGCGTGCAGCAGAACTCGGCCTCATCGAGATGCTTTTGCCGGAGGAGGCCAAGGATTCCCAGCGGTTTGCCGATGCACTGGTGGCGCTGCCGGACCGGCCACGCCCGTCACAGAGCAATCCGCATCTGACGCTGGAAGGGCTGCCTCATATTTCCGAAATCGTCGCGGAACTGCTCGACCGGCGGGCCGGCCATCACCTTTCGGTCATCGAAGGATCGAACTGAGTTGCAACGTCGCAAGATCGTCGTGGTTCTGAAGGGCTATCCGCGGCTGTCGGAAACCTTCATCGCGCAGGAACTGCTCGGTCTGGAGCGTGCGGGGTTCGACTTGGTACTCGTCGCGCTCAGGCGGCCGACCGACGCGAAACGCCACCCCGTGCACGACGAGATCAAGGCGCCGGTCCATTATCTGCCGGAATATCTGCATCAAGAGCCGCTGCGCGTGGTTCGCTCGCTGTTTGCCTGTCTGCCGCGTCCGGGCTTCTGGCGCGCGCTCGGATCGCTGGCCACCGATATCCCCCGCGACTTTACGCGCAATCGCGTGCGCCGCTTCGGGCAGGCACTCGTGCTGGCGGCCGAATGGCCGCAAGACGCGGGGTGGTTGCATGCGCACTTCGTGCACACGCCGGCATCGGTGACGCGCTATGCCAGCCTGCTTCTTGGTCTGCCTTGGAGTTGCTCGGCCCATGCCAAGGACATCTGGACTTCGGAGGACTGGGATCTGGCCGGCAAGCTGTCCTCGGCGCGTTGGACGGTCACCTGCACAAAAACAGGCTTCGACCGTCTGAAGGAACTCGCCAACGGCAACTCGTCCGTGCATCTGAGCTATCATGGGCTCGATCTTGATCGCTTCGGCAGCTTCGGCGAGGCGCGAAAGCAGCATGACGGATCGGCGCCGGGCGAACCGGTTGTCGTTCTCAGTGTCGGGCGCGCCGTCGAAAAGAAGGGTTACGATACCTTGCTGGAGGCCCTTGCCCTCCTGCCAGCCGATTTGGCGTGGCGTTTCGAGCACATCGGCGGCGGCGAGGAACTGGAACGGCTCAAGGCGCTGGCGCGAAAGCTCGGCCTGGATGGTCGCGTCGCCTGGAAAGGTGCGCTTGCGCAGGAGGAGGTGCTTGAGCACTACCGAAGCGCCGACATTTTCGCCCTGGCCTGCAGGATCACTGCAAATGGTGACCGGGACGGCCTGCCGAATGTTCTGGTCGAGGCGGCCAGCCAGCGGCTTGCCTGCGTGTCGACCGATGTTTCCGGCGTGCCGGAGCTTTTATCGCCGGATGAAACCGGGCTGCTGGTTCCGACGGAAAACCCGATTGCCTTGGCACAGGCGCTGGAGCGCCTGATCCGTGATCCCGCGCTGCGCGCTCGCCTCGGCGACGCCGCCGAACGGCGCGTGCGAAGCAATTTCGACCATATGGCAAGCATTGGACAGCTCAAGCAGCTGTTCCAACAGGAGTGGCAGGCTGCCGAATGAAGCGGCTGCGCGCCTTCTTGTATGTCCAGCACCTGCTCGGCATCGGTCATCTCGCGCGCACCAGCCGCATCGCGGCGGCTCTGGTCGATGGTGGGTTTGACGTCACCGTCGTGACC
>NZ_RZOF01000570.1:0-2009 GCF_003998955.1 Mesorhizobium sp. M4B.F.Ca.ET.017.02.2.1
TCATTGAAGCGAGTTCTCTCTTGGCAACATCCAACTCGGCATAAACGGCTTGGGTTTTCTCGGCGACGTCCTGTATGTCGGCCCACTTGCCCGGCAGACCTCAACAAGGTCCTGCAATGCCATCTTGGCAATAGCTGCACGCAACTGGAGTTTTCGGACTTTTTCCTCATCTTATCTAGGTCTGACATAGATCCTTCCTGGAACAATGGTTTCTTGATGCGCGCCATCTCGGGCTACGCTTCAATGGCTGCAGTCGCATCGTCGACCAGTTTCGTACCGGCCTCAGCCAGTTTGCGGAAAGTCTCGAAGCCGAACCGGTGGACGTCTCGATAGAACGACCAACCCCCGGAAGCCCCCACGGGTTTCATTCCAATTATTGGCGACGTCGACACGCCGGAGCGCTCCTCAATCGCAAGCGCCACGGCGGTGTAAAACATGTCGAGCCTCCACAGCGCGTCAGGATCGGGATCGCCGCCAAAGGGTATCGCACGTTGCCGTTGCTTGGTGATGATGAACTCGCCCAGCAGCTCGGCATCCGACTGGCCTTCCCATAAGCCGAAGGAATCCTGAGTACGGATGAGCCGCAGGAGGCATTTGACGAACGGGGAAGCAAGGGCTTCTTCGTCATTGTTGACAGCAGGGCCAACCGGTTCATGAGGAATTTCGTTGTTCGTCATTTCAGTCTTCGTCTTCGAGGGACGATTTCCTTTTCCTGCGATGCCCACTCCGGGTCCGCTTGCGTGGCCGACGAATGGCTTGGGCGGGCCAACCCCAAGAGTGCCCCGTGGCCGACCTCGACATGTCCACGAGTGCGAGACCTACGGCGCGAATTCGCGGCGCACATCGTCTGCGCCGCGATCCGACCGGTGGTCAACGCAATTGAAATCCAACCTGCCGCAAGCCGCCCGCCCTGCTGCATCGACATACTTGCTGCGAAGAGAGCCTCGATGGGCGGATTGGCCAGTGTTCAATTCCAATTGTCAGTCCCTTCGCGATTCTTGCTCAGGAAGCGACTGCGTTTTGAGTTTCGGGTGCCTTGTTTTGCGGAGCCACACAAAGATCCGCGTGACAGGCAGGCTCACCCGTGTAGTTGGCCAGTGCTTGGAGCAATGGGGTAAGATAGTACTGTTTGGTGTGGTCCGGAATTGGCCCCAGACGGTCCACCGATTTCAGTGCCACCTCGATCAACTCGATTGCGCGATCTTTGTTGCCGCTCTCGTAATAATACTGAGCTACCGGGAGGTACCGGCGGTATTTAAACGGGCCATCGCCTTGTGGGGGATTTAATGTCAGTATCTGTTCCGAGAGCTCGTTGCCCATCGCAAAGCGCTCCGCGCGCGGAAGATGGGAATTGTCCATCGTGGGATCGAAGAGTTGGTTGAGGGCCAAGGCCATCCACGACACCGCCTCGGACGTTTTGTCGATCGCGTCCTCGACCAATTCTCGCATGACCGGCATGCCGGTCTTGATGTCGCGCAGCTTGTGAAGCAGAAGATCCGCATGAATCTGCCGGAACTCACAAGAGTCTGGCATCAAGGCGAGGCCTTCTTCGATGGCCAAGAGCGCCGCCGTCCAATCCTCGGCCTGCATCGCCGGCGTAAGTTTGGCGTATATCGGCCGGGTAAGCGACATTTCGCGCGCTGCAAGTTGGTTATGCGCGATGCGCTTTGCATCGGCGGCTTTCGCTTCATAGCTGCTGCGCCAGCTGCCGTTAAGGACTTTCGGCAAAACGTCATCGAGTTCCGCCGGGTGGCCAATAAAAGCGATGTGGCCGTCGCGGTCGACCACGAACGAGGTGGGAATCCCAATCGAAGAGCTGGGATCCAGCCAGAGCTTGTTCATTTCGCCAATGTAATCGAACCCGATACGATAATTCAGATTCGGGAACTTCTCGGTCAGCCAGGCATCCACGTTGGTCCGCGCCTCGTCTGCGGTTGGACCCTGTTCGCAGGCGGCAACTCCGACCGCCTCAAATCCGCTGTCTTCATATTTCTCCTGCAGTTCAATCA
>NZ_RZOF01000571.1:0-2000 GCF_003998955.1 Mesorhizobium sp. M4B.F.Ca.ET.017.02.2.1
GAACTGGTGAAGGCCGGGAAGATCCGCCATTTCGGCCTGTCGAACGAAAGCTCCTGGGGCGTCATGCGCTTCCTTGGCGAGGCCGACAAGGGCGTCGGGCCGCGGCCCGTCTCGCTGCAGAACGCCTACAGCCTCGTCAATCGCACCTTCGAGGTGAACCTCGCCGAGGTCTGCGAGCGCGAGCAGATCGCCTTCCTGCCCTATTCGCCGCTGGCGCAGGGCTATCTGACCGGCAAATACGACCATGGCGCGCGCCCGCAAGGCTCGCGCTCGCAGCTTTTCAACCGTGGCCAGCGCTACGAGACGCCGAATGCGGCGCAAGTCCTGCTCGAATACAACGAGCTGGCGCGCTCCTTCGGCATGGAGCCGGCGCTGTTTGCCAATGCCTATGTCTCGAGCAGACCCTTCGTCACCTCGAACATCATCGGCGCGACGGCGATCTGGCAGCTGGAAACGGCGTTGTCCTCGGCCGAGGTCAGATGGACCGAGGAGATGCAGAAGGCGATCGATGGGGTTCATCAGCGCGTCGGCAATCCGTGCCCTTGACCAGAATTGTCCAACGATAACAAAAGGGAGGGGACGGCAATGAATTTTCCAATCGAACCGTGCGGGGAAGATTTCCGGCGCTGTCGCTGACCGACAAGGGCCGCCGTCGCATCTATCTCGATAACCCGGCCGGCACGCAGGTGCCGCAAGCGGTGGCCGACGCCGTGTCGCGCTGCCTGCTTACCACCAACGCCAATCTCGGCGGCTTCTTCGAAACGACCCTGGCGGCGCAGGAAGTGGTCGACGGCGCGCATGCGGCAATGGCCGATTTCCTCGGTGCCGCGAGCGCCGAGGAGATCATCATCGGCGCCAACATGACGACGCTGACCTACCATATGTCGCGCACGCTCGGCCGCGCGATGAAGCCAGGCGACGAGATCATCGTCACCCGCATGGACCATGAGGGCAATGTCTCGCCCTGGCTACAGCTTGCCGAGGACCTTGGCCTCGCCGTGCGCTTCCTGCCGTTCGACGAGAAAAGCTGGCAGGTCGAGGAAGCGGCGTTGAGTGCGCTGCTCTCGGAAAATACGCGGCTCGTGGCGCTGAACTATGCCTCGAACCTCACCGGCTCGATCAACCGGGTGAAGGCGCTGACGGCCGTAGCCAAGCAGGCAGGCGCGCTGGTCTATGTCGATGCCGTGCAGTTCGCGCCGCATGGCCTGGTCGACGTGCAGGGGCTCGGCTGCGATTTCCTCGTCTGCTCGGCCTACAAATTCTTCGGCCCGCACATGGGCATCCTGTGGGGGCGCCGCGACCTCATTGATGCGCTGAAACCTTACAAATGCCGCTGCTCGTCCAACGGCCTGCCGGAACGCTTCGAGCTCGGCACGCCGCAGATCGAGCTGATGGCCGGTCTCGGCGCGGCGGTCGATTATTTCGCCGATCTCGGCGCGGCGGCGGGCGAGGGCGGCTCGCGGCGGCAGCGGATCACCAGGGCGTTCGAAGTGTCGATCGCCTACGAGAACACGCTGGCGCAAAAGCTGATCGACGGCCTGTCTGGCATTGCCGGCCTGACCATCCACGGCATCACCGATCCGGCGCGGATCGGCGAGCGCGTGCCGACCGTGTCCTTTACCGTCGAGGGCATCGCGCCGGAGACGATCGTGCGGCAGATGAACGCCGAAAACATCTTCCTCTGGTCAGGCCACAACTATGCCTGGGAGATCGTCCACCAGCTCGGCATTCCGGCCGGCGAGGGCGTCGTGCGCATCGGCATCGCGCATTACAACACGGCGGACGAGATCGACGAGACGCTGGAAAGCGTGCGCCGGGTCGTGGCCATGCTGAGGCAGCAGCGAGCCTGAGCCACGTTGCTTTCACGCAATTCCGGACGGAAAACCGCTACGCACTTTTCCTGGAATTGCTGATCGCTGCTTGCCGCCAAAGCCGGTCAGGAAAGCAGTGAGGTTGTCGCTGAGCGCGTCGCACAGATAGCCGCCCTCCTGGACGATCAC
>NZ_RZOF01000572.1:0-1992 GCF_003998955.1 Mesorhizobium sp. M4B.F.Ca.ET.017.02.2.1
CTCCTGCGGCATCCATCCCTTCGCCGAGGACGTCGGCGACGGCAGCGAACGCAGCGCCTATGTCAACATCAATTGCCTCGACGGCATCGACCTTGCCGCGGTCCAGATCTTCGACTTCGACGGTCGCTCGGCCTAGCGCAATTCTAGCGATACCCGGTCGCATCGGCCGGCTTGCCGGCATCCTGGACCTCCGGGACATAGCGCCAGGCATCCGGGCGCGAACCATCGAGATCGGTGAAGCCATAGACCTGCGCCAGCCCGCCGCTGGACAGCGACTGCCCGTTCCAGCGCGACCGCTCCGGATCCGCGGCCAGCGCCGCGATGGCGCGGCCGACGAAGCGCGGCGTCTCGGAAATGACGAAATGCGGTACCTTGGCGGTCGCGTCGCGCCAGTTCGCCTCGCTGACGCCGAAGGCCTCCAGCATCATTTCGGAACGCAGCCAGCCGGGCGTCAGCGAGACCGACGTGGCGCCATGTGGCGCGAGGTCCTTGGCGTGCGCCCATGCCATGCGCGTCGCCGCCACCTTGGCGAGGTCGTAGAACGGCGACAGCCGGTAGTGGTCGGCATTGTATTCGGCCGTGCCGTCGGTGACTTCGACATGCAGCCCGCCCGGCCGCTCGATCATCAGCGGCAGCGCGTGGTGCGCGGTGATCAGATGCGTGTCGATGGCGAGGCGCAGCAGGCGCAAGCCGTTCTCGAGATCATGGTCCCAGACCGGCTTGTTCCATTCGAACAGCCTTTCGCCGCCCCACAGGTCGTTGACCAGGACATCGAGACGGCCCTGCTCGGCACGGATACGCTCGACCAGTGCGCGCACATCGTCGGCAATCAGATGATCGACCTGGACGGCAATGCCCTTGCCGCCTTGCGCCGTGACCAGCTCAGCCGTTTCCTCGATCGTCTCCGGACGGCCATAGGGCGACTGCTGCGTCCGCGTCGTGCGCCCGGTGACATAGACGGTGGCGCCGGCGGCGCCGAGCTCGACCGCGATGCCACGGCCGGCACCGCGCGTGGCGCCGGCGACAAGGGCGACCTTTCCTTCAAGCATCATCGCAACCTCCCGAACCAAAACACCACAACGAGGGCTGGCGCTTGCCACGCTCCTCGTTTATAAATGATCATTCGTTTATAAATGGATGTCAAGATGACCCGGCCGAAAACGCAGCCCGACGAGCAGGTGCTGGAGGTCGCCTACCGGCTGATGCACGCCGAAGGCCCGGAGGCGCTGACCTTCGAGCGGCTGGCGCGGGCATGCGGCCTATCGGGGTCGACGCTGGTGCAGCGCTTCGGGAGCAAGGCGCAGCTGAAGCAACGCACGCTGCTTTATGCCTGGGATGGGCTCGACCGGAAAACCAAAGCGCTGTCCGCCTCGACGCCGAGGACCCCGGCCGGGGCGATCCAGTTGTTGGGTGGTCTATCCAGCGGCTATGGCGACATCGAATCCTATGCCGAAGGTTTGCTGGTGCTGCGCGAGGACCTGCGCGATCCCGTGCTGCGGGCGCGCGGCGGCGCCTGGAAAGCGGCGCTGAGCAAGGTGCTCGTCGACTGTTTCGCAGGTATGCCGGGCATGCCCCAGGACATCGGCCTGCTGATGGCGTCGCACTGGCAGGGCTCGCTGCTGTGGTGGAGCTTCGATCCCGAAATGGAGCTGACCGCCTATGTCGAGCACAGCCTGAAGCGCTTCGTGGCGGCGATCACGGCGACATCGGCCCGGACGGCTGCCGGGCCGATGTAGGATGATCGCGCGGGGGCCGGCTAGCCCGCGCGCTTCGGCCCCATTAGCACCGCCGCCAGGGCCGCCAGCAGCGTTGCGATGCCGCAATAGGCGAAGGCGCTGGCGCCGCCGGCATGGTCGACCAGCAGGCCGCCGAAGACGGCGCCGAGCGCGATCGCCACCTGGAACGTGGCGACCATCAGCCCGCCGGCGCTTTCGGCCTCGTCTGACGCCGCGCGCACCAGCCAGGTCTGCAGCCGGACCGGCCCCTCGCCGA
>NZ_RZOF01000573.1:0-1985 GCF_003998955.1 Mesorhizobium sp. M4B.F.Ca.ET.017.02.2.1
CGTCTGGACGCCGCAGCGGCCCATGCCGGTATCGCACTCAACCAGCACCTGAAGCGGGTGACCGGCATCGGCAAAGGTCGCGGCAAGACCTTCCAGCGTCTCCTTGCTGTCCGCCGTCACCGAAAGCGTCACCCGGCCATGCAGCGCCTTCAGCCGCTCCAGCTTGGTGCGCCCGAGAATGTTGTAGGGGAGAAAAATGTCGGTCAGGCCGGCATCGGCCATCACCTCGGCCTCGCCGATCTTCTGGCAGGTGATGCCGACCGCCCCGGCCGCCACCTGCTTCTTCGCCCAATAGGGCAGCTTGTGGGTCTTGATGTGCGGCCTGAGCTTCAGGCCATGACGATCGGCATGCGCCTGCGCCTTCCTGATGTTGGCTTCGGCGCGTGCGGCGTCGATCAGGATCGCCGGCGTATCGAGGTCGTCTATGCTTGGCATGAGATTGTCACCACCACAAAAACCGGTCGCGTTATGGCCCCGATCCGGCCGGATGTCACGAGGCCAGAGCCGTCGGTTTGCGTCGACAGCCGACCGGCATTGAGCTATTCGGATTGGCAGATTGCAGCAGTCAGCGGCCGGAAGGAAGGGAACCCATGAAGCGCTCCAAAATCAACGACATCATCCGCGAAGCCGACGCCTTCATCCGCTCCTTCGGTTATATCATGCCGCCCTTCGCCTATTGGTCGCCGGAAGAGATGAAGGCGCATAAGGGAGACTCTTCGGCGATCTTCACCTCGCGCCTCGGCTGGGACATCACCGACTACGGCCAGGAGAAGTTCGACGAGCTCGGTCTGTTCCTGTTTACCGTCCGCAACGGCCGCTACGAGGACATGAAGCTTGGCATGGGCATGCTCTATGCCGAGAAGATCATGATCTCGCGCAAGGACCAGCTCTCGCCGATGCACCGCCACAACATCAAGGCCGAGGACATCATCAACCGCGGCGGCGGCAAGCTGGTGCTGGAACTGTTCATGCACGACCGCGACGGCGGCATCGATCCCAAGGCCGAAGTGTCGGTGCCGGTCGACGGCACCATCCACAGACTGCCGGCGGGCGGGCTGTTGAAGCTCGATCCGGGCCAGAGCGTCACGCTTTTGCCCGGCGTCTGGCACGCCTTCTGGGCCGAGGGCAAGGACGTGCTGATCGGCGAGGTCTCGACCGTCAACGACGATCTGACGGACAATGTCTTCCGCGAGCCGATCGGCCGCTTCTCCAACATCGACGAGGACGTCGTGCCGCTGCACCTCCTGGTGTCGGACTACGAGAAGTGGGTGGGGTAAGAAATCAGCCCAGCGAGCCAGGTTTCGGTTCAAAAGTATTGTGAGTCGGCGCTGCCCCTCATTGCCCTGCCGGGCATTTCTCCCCGTATAGTGACGGGGAGAAAGGACTTGTCGCGTGGGGTTTCGCCAACCGCAGGCGCGGCTATGGCCTTCTCCCCGTTTACGGGGAGAAGGTGCCCGAAGGGCGGATGAGGGGCGGCGCGCCAGGTTCCAGTATCTGCCGCTACCGCGCATGCTTGTCCGCCTTGCGGTTGCCGAGCAGCAGTTTGCGCTCGAGATGCGCCCTGAGCTCGCCGTAGTAGGCCGTGAGGAACGCCCTGGAATCCGGCGCTTCGATCGTCACGCCGATCTTCTTCCCGATCATTTCGGCCACTGTCTTCAGCGCGAAATAGTCGTCGCGGCGTAGCACTTCTTCCAGCTTGTGCAGTTCGGCGATGCCGTAGGCATCGAGTTGGGCCGAGCTGAAACGGAAACGGGCGGCGACCGGGTCCTGCCTGCGCGACAGGTCTTCGACCAGCTTCAGCTTCGGCGCTTCGACCACCCAGGTTCCGGCGAGCAGGTCGCCGATGCGCAGGCGGTCGCGGTTGAACAGCGGGAAGAGCGCGAAGAGCAGCGCCCACGCCAGCCCGAAAATGGTCGTCAGCGTGTCGGCGACGCCGGCGCCGCCGCGCCCGGCGATGATCGACAGCGGCAGGAAGATCTCGATCT
>NZ_RZOF01000574.1:0-1979 GCF_003998955.1 Mesorhizobium sp. M4B.F.Ca.ET.017.02.2.1
ATTTCCACTCGACCTTGCCGGTCTGGGTGCGCGGCGAGATCCGCACCGGCTATACCTGCAATGTCCTCTTGAGAACCAGCGAAGCGAGCCTGCGCGGCCGCCGCTTCAGCCTGGCGCGTGGCCAGACCGGCGGCGAGGACACCGAGTTCTTCGACACCATGGTCAGGGACGGCGGCCGCATCGCCTTTGCGCCGGATGCGCTGGTCGAGGAAGTCGTGCCGCATGCCAGGGCGGCCTTCGACTGGCTGCGCCGCCGCCGCTTCCGTTTCGGGCAGACGCACGGGCACCTCATCGGGCACGGCGCGAGCGGCATCAGGCGCGTCGCGCAAGTCGGCCTCGCCTCGGCCAAGGCCGCCTACTGCTTCGCCATGGCGGCGCTGACCGCGATCAGCCCGGTGCGCAGGAACCGCAGCGTGCTGCGCGGCATCATGCATGTCGGCGTCGTCAGTGGCCTCGTCGGCGTGCGCGAGATCCGCCAGTACGGCCTGTCCTCGCCGCAGCAGGGGGGCAAGCATGCAGCCTGACGTCAGCTTCGTCATCGCCGCCTACAACGCCGAGGCAACGCTCGACCGGGCGATCGCCAGCGCCATGGCCCAGCGCGACGTTTCCGTGGAGGTCATTGTCGTCGACGACTGCTCGCGCGACCGGACGCTCGACGTGGCGCGCTCTTATCCCGAGGACATCGTGCGCGTCGTCGCGCTTCAGCGCAATCGCGGCCCCGGTGGCGCCAGGAACGCCGGCCTCGAGGCCGCGCGGGGCCGGTGGGTGGCGGTGCTCGATTCCGACGATGCCGTCTATCCCGGCCGGATATGCACGATGATCGCGCGGGCCGAGAAGGCGGGCGCGGTGATCGCGGTCGACAACCTCCAGGTCGTGCGCGAGGACGGCGTGCCCGAGGACACGATGTTCCCGGCCGACTATCTCGAGGGCCTGGCCGAAATCTCGCTCGCCGACTACATCGCCGGCAACATCGTCTTCGAGTCGCGCTTCAATCTCGGCTATCTCAAGCCGATCTTCCAGCGCGATTTCCTCGAGGAGAACGGCCTTCGCTACGACGAGAAGCTGATCATCGGCGAGGATTACATCCTGCTCGCCAGCGCGCTCGCGAGGGGCGGCAAATGTGTGGTCGAGCCGACGACCGGCTACGTCTACCACATCCGTACCGGATCGATCTCCCGCGTGCTGGAGCTGCATCATGTCGAGGCGATGCTTGGGGCGGATGCCGCTTTCGCGAGCACTTATTCCAATTCCATAGAAGGCAAGGCGCAGGCTGCGTTCCTGAGGCGCGGCCGCAGCCTGCGCCGGGCGGCTTCGTTTCTGTCATTGGTCCAGCACATCAAGGCGCGGTCGCCGCTCAAGGCGATATGGACGGCGCTCAGTGATCCGGCGGCGGTCAGGCATATGAGCATGCCGATCGCCGTCCGGCTGCGAAGGGTTGCGGCACAGTTTGCCGTGGGGCGGGGAGGTGAGAGTGCGGGCTGACGGAGAGTGGGTTCGGAGCCTGCGGCATATTGAAATCGATCTTCTCAAAAGGACTATGCGATGAAGAAAGTCAGGAAGGCAGTCATACCGGTGGCGGGGCTTGGAACGCGGTTCCTGCCGGCGACCAAGTCGATGCCGAAGGAAATGCTGCCCGTGGTCGACAAGCCGGTCGTCCAATATGCGGTGGACGAAGCCTTCGAGGCAGGCATCGAGCACATCGTCTTCGTGACCGGCCGCAACAAGGCGGTCATCGAGGACTATTTCGACCTGCATCCTGAATTGATCGGGACCCTCGAGCAGACCGGCAAGAAGGCGCAGTTGCAGTTGCTGGAAAGCCTGCTGCCCGTCGCCGGCGCCACCTCCTTCATCCGCCAGCAGTCGCCGCAGGGCCTCGGCCATGCGGTGTGGTGCGCGCGCGAGGTGATCGGCGACGAGCCGTTCGCCCTGCTCCTGCCCGACATGGTCTCCTTCGGCGGCCGCGGCTGCCTTGCCGAGAC
>NZ_RZOF01000575.1:0-1965 GCF_003998955.1 Mesorhizobium sp. M4B.F.Ca.ET.017.02.2.1
CCCAGGAGCCTTTTCATGCCCGCTCCCCTTCCCCCCGCCGACCCGGCACTGGCACCCGATCGCGCCCGCCGCGGCGGCCGCGCGGGCAAGCGCGCCGGTGGCTCGGCGGCGTTCGAGCAGCCGCCGTTCCGGCAGCTGAAGAATCCGCTCGCGCCGACCAGGCTGGTCTCGGATGACGAATTGGAATCGATCCACCTCGCCTCGCTGCGGGTGTTGAAGGAGATCGGCGTCGACGTGCTGCACGACGAAGCCCGCCGCATCATGAAGGCGCATGGCGCCGACGTGCGCGACGGCAGCGAGCGGGTGCGCTTCGACAGCGACCTGATCCTCGAACTGATCTCGCACTGCCCGCCGGAATTCACGCTGCATGCCCGCAACCCGGCGCACAATCTGCGCTTCGGCGGCAACAACGTCATCCTCTCGATGATGGCCTCGGCGCCCAACTGCTCCGATCTCGACCGTGGCCGCCGTCCGGGCAACCAGGCCGACTATCGCAACTTCCTGCGCCTGGCGCAGATGCACAATATCCTCAACTGCACGGGCGGCTATCCGGTCGAGCCGATCGACATCCATCCCTCGGTCCGGCACCTGGAATGCATCCGCGACCTCGCCATGCTGACCGACAAGGTGTTCCACATCTATTCGCTCGGCAAGGAGCGCAATGTCGACGGCATCGAGATCACCCGCATCGCGCGCGGCATCAGCCATGAGCAGCTGCTCGAGCAGCCGTCGGTCTTCACCATCATCAACACCAACTCGCCGCTCAAGCTCGACGTGCCGATGATGGAAGGCATCATCCAGATGTCGAGCAAGGGCCAGGTCGTCATCGTCACGCCGTTCACGCTCTCGGGCGCCATGGCCCCGGTGACCATCGCCGGCGCGCTGGTGCAGCAGAACGCCGAGGCGCTGTCCGGCATCGCCTTTGCGCAGATGGTGAAGAAGGGCGCGCCTGTCGGCTATGGCGGCTTCACCTCCAATGTCGACATGAAGTCCGGCGCGCCGGCCTTCGGCACGCCCGAATACATGAAAGCGCAGCTCGTCGGCGGCCAGCTCGCGCGGCGCTACAACATCCCCTACCGCACCTCCAACACCTGCGCCGCCAACACCGTCGACGCGCAGGCCGCCTACGAAAGCGTCTTTTCGCTGTGGGGCGCCATCCAGGGCGGCGGCAATCTGATGATGCACGGGGCCGGCTGGCTCGAAGGCGGCCTGCGCTGCTCCTACGAGAAGACCATCCTCGACATCGACCTGTTGCAAATGGTGGCCGAGTTCCTGACCCCGCTCGACCTGTCGGAGGACGCGCTCGGCTTCGACGCCATCCAGTCGGTCGGTCCCGGCGGCCATTTCTTCGGCACCCAGCACACCCAGGACCGCTACAAGACCGCCTTCTATTCGCCTGTCCTTTCCGACTGGCGCAATTTCGAAAGCTGGACGGAGGCCGGTTCGCCGACGGCGCTCGAAAAGGCCAACCGGGTCTGGAAGGAGCGGCTGGCGTCCTACGAAGAACCCTATATGGACCCGGCGATCCGCGAAGAACTGAACGACTTCGTCGAGAAACGCCGCGCCGAAGGCGGCGCCCCGACCGATTTTTGATCTTCCGTATGTGATGAACAGTCGACCCCCACTCCGTCGAGCTTCGCTCGACACCTCTCCCCCGATCGACGGGGGAGAGGAAAGGCGCGAGGCGATTCCAGCCGGCACCCTTCCTCTCCCTCCGGAGGGGGGAGAGGGGGCGCTGCGAAGCAGCGACGGAGTGGGGGAAGCCACTCCTCAAACGCGCAGTCGCCGCAAAGCGGGCGCGACCCAGAAAGCAGGAAATCAAGCTGATTTGGTGCACGGTCGACCCCCACTCCGTCGAGCTGCGCTCGACACCTCTCCCCCGATCGACGGGGGAGAGGAAAGGCGCGAGGCGATTCCAGCCGGCTCCCTTCCTCTCCCTCCGGAGGGGGGGGAGGTGGCGCCGCG
>NZ_RZOF01000576.1:0-1952 GCF_003998955.1 Mesorhizobium sp. M4B.F.Ca.ET.017.02.2.1
CCTCGACGAACCGCTCGATCCGAAATTCGCCAACCGCCCGCTGGAACCCGGTTCCGGCGCACCCGATCTCACCGCCATCATGAAGCGCGTGCGCGATGAGCGGGGTCCGCCGGTCAAGCGCAACGAGAGCGATGCGGCAAAGTCCGACTTCATTGCCGCGGCAAGGCGCGCAGCGCAAGCCGCCGCCGCCGAGGCCGACGCGCTGAAGCGCCAGTCGACGATGGGCGGCCCGGTCAAGGCGCTCAGGATCGGCGACCTGCTCAAGGCGCGGCGCAAGCCGATCCTGATGGCAGCGGCCGCGATCATGCTGGCGCTTGCCGGCCTGCAGCTTGGCAAGGCCTTCTTCTCCGATCCCGCGCCGGTCGCCAGCAACGATGCCGCGCCGATCGTTGCCGCGCAGCCCGTGGAGACCGCTTCGCTCAATGCCACGGCCGAACCGAAGACCAACGCCGCGCCGAAGATAGAGACCGCCGCCGAGGACGCGCCGGCGCGCGCCGTGCGGCAAGCGGAACCGGTGAAGGATGCGCCGCCGGCGCAGACCGCCGCCGCGCTGCCGATGGACGCAAATACGGTGATGGATGCCGCGCCCGCCGCCGCTGAACCGGCGCCGGCGCCGATGGTTTCGGCCGCGCCGGCTGCGACCACGGCACCTTCACCGGATGTCACCGCCTCGGCGCCTGCGATGCCGGCTACGGATGCCGACGCCGACACCGCGCCGATGGCCACGGCGCCGGCCGCCTCGCCGACGACCCCCGACACCACGGGCGCTGTTCCGCCCGCCGGCAGCACGCCCCAGGCGGCCGCGAAGATCGACATTCCGGCCGACGCCGGTCCTCCGGCCCTGCGCGACGCCGCCGCCGGCGGCGATGCCAAGGCGCTGTTCGAGGTTGGCTCGCGCTATGCCGAATCGCGCGGCGTCAAGGAGGACATGAAGGCCGCGGCCAAGTGGTACGAGAAGTCCGCCGAGCTCGGCTTCGCGCCGGCCGAATACCGCATCGGCAATTTCTACGAGAAGGGGATCGGCGTCACCCGCGACATCAAGAAGGCCAAGACCTTCTACCAGCTTGCCGCCGAACAGGGTAACGCCAGCGCCATGCACAATCTCGCCGTGCTGTTCGCCATGGCGGCGGATGGCGTGACCGACAATGAATCGGCGGCGCACTGGTTCCAGGCGGCGGCCGACCTCGGCGTCAAGGACAGCCAGTTCAACCTCGGCATCCTGGCGGCCAAGGGCGTCGGCATGAAGCAGAACCTGGAGGAATCCTACAAATGGTTCGCGCTCGTCGCCAAGACCGGCGACAAGGATGCTGCGTCCAAGCGCGACGAGATCGCCAATGCGCTGCGTCCGGAGCAGTTGGAGCGGGCGCGCGCCGCCACGGAGCTGTGGAAGCCGAAGCCAATCGACCAGGCGGCCAACTCGGCCGACATCCCCGAATCCTGGCAGGACGGCACGCCCCAGACGACCGCCAGCATCGACATGAAGAAGGCGGTCAAGAACATCCAGCTGATCCTCAACAAGAACGGCTATGAGGCCGGTGGCGCCGACGGCGTGATGGGCGACAAGACCAAGACCGCGATCATGGCCTTCCAGACCGACAACAAGTTGAAACCGACCGGCGAGGTCGACGAACAACTGGTCAAGGCGCTGCTGGCGCGCAAATAACGGCAGATGCGTCGCTTCCGCGATGCCTTGCCACACATTTGCCTGTTAACTGATTGAGATGCTTTTTTGTTTCGACGCGGCGGCGGGGTTTGCTCCCGCCGCCGCGTCGGCGCAAGAAAAAATTGGCTTTTCGGTGCGAGACTGCACGCTGCGGCTGCATCGCCGACAGGCAAACTGATCGAGACTGACGGGTGGGCATCTATCTCCCGATCGCGGAAATTTCCGTCAACGTCTTCGTGCTGCTGGCCATGGGGGCGGCGGTGGGTTTCCTGTCGGGCATGTTCGGGGT
>NZ_RZOF01000577.1:0-1950 GCF_003998955.1 Mesorhizobium sp. M4B.F.Ca.ET.017.02.2.1
CAGCGCAACCAGCACCGCTCCAGCGCCGGTGTCGGCGGTGACCGGCAAGGGTCGTGGCGCGTCCATCATCTCGGGAATGGAAAAGGGCGTGCCATCCGGGAAGATGCCGCGCGCCGACACGATGGAGATCTGGCCGGCGTCGAGCAGGGACTGGTCGAGCGTCAGCTGCTGGAAGCCGAACGTGTGGAGCTGCCCGGCCTGCAAGGCGCCGCGCACGGTCGCCTCGAAGAACCGGTCCTGCTGCTGGAAGTGCTGGGTCCTGAGAAACAGGCCCTCGGACCACAGCACCCTGTTTGCATCGCTCATGCCGTTACTCTCCGCACGGAGCCACTTCCTGTCCGGCCGCTAGGCGGAGATGCCACCGCTGCCGAGCGTCACGTTGATGGTGAATTTTGAGCTCGGCGAGACCGACTTGGTCGTGCGCCAGTTCCTCCCGCCAGGCTCGCGGATCAGCGCGACGAAGCCGAGCGCCGTCGCGTTCGGTTCGACCGTGATGGTCTTGGCCGCGGTCTTTCCCGGCGCGACCGAGACCGTGTCGGACCCGATGAGGTCGGCCCCGAGCGCGGACCCAGCATCGCCCTGCAGCGCGAAATAGTCGGCCGAATTGAACTTGCCGGTGCTGCTCAGCCGCATCACCAGGACAGTCACCGGCCGGTCACCGCCGCCCGGCCCCGGATTCATGCCGGCGCCGCCGCTCACATTGACCGTGATCACGGATGGTTTCGGCGGACCGCTCTGGCAGGCCGAAACCAGCCCGGTGGCGCCAAGGGCAATGATGAATTCGCGTCGATCGATCATGTCTCACTCCTCCTCATATGCATCCCTAAAATCAGCGCCGACCTCGCCGAGAAAGCTCTTTTCAGCGCTCTCGGCGATTTCACGATGGCGTTTCTGGTAAAGCTCCCACAGCTTGGCGCCACGCCCGCCCGAAAGCAGCGTGCCGATCGCGGAATTCGATTTCAGCTCTTCCTCGATCGCCGCCGGGTCGAAGCGGTCGACCATCTGGCGAAGCGCGGCCTGCACGCCGCGCCAGGCGCGCACGTGATGTTGCGCGAGATCGCGGACCGCATCCGAGATTGCCGCTTCGCCGGCAAGGAAGCCGGGGCTGCGTTCGCCAAGAATGGTCACGATCGCGTCGTCGACCGTCGGCAGGAACTTGAGCGGATTGACCTCGGAGGCGCCGACCATCGTCTGGGCGACACGCGCGTTTCCCTTTTCCTCGGAGCGCTTGCGCAGAAGCTGCATCAGGCCTTCCAGCATCAGCCGATACTCGCGCCCGAACTTCTCCATCTCGGCGATCGCGTCGCGGCCGGCGAGATCGGCTTCCTCGACGCCCATGCCGCGCAGGAAGGCGGCGCGAAGCGCCATGTCCGAGTGCGACTGCGACGGGGCCGCCGGCGGCTGACGGACCGGTCGTGGACTGGCGGCCACACGTGGCGCGGGAGGGGGCTCGGGCGCCTGCGCCGGCAAATCCCATGGGTTCGCCGGTTGCGGTCTTTCGGCGACGCGCTCGCGCTGGCCCGCCGGCCATTCGCCATGCGCCGGAGCGGCCGGCCCGAAACCGAAATCGTCTTCGACGGCCGACGGCTTTGCCTGGGCGGCTTCGGCCGCACCGTTGAGGGATGGCACCGGGTCGAGGCTGAAGGGGTCGTCGAAGGCCTGCGAACTGCCCTGGTTGGCGTTGGCGCGTTCGAATGCTCCCGGCAGCGGCTGCTCGAACGGGTTGGGCAGATCGGCCGGACGCGGCCGCCGCGGCTCTTCTTCCGCCCTGGCCGAAAAGAAATCGTCGTTGCCGATGCTCAACGGCGCGCGGGACGCGGGCGGCGACCGTTCGGCGACCGGCTGGGTGGTGGTTGCTGGCGATTGCATAGCTGGCGTCTGCAGGTCGACATACAGTATGTAGTCGCCGAGCCTCAGCCGCATGCCCCTGTGCAGACGCGCCGACCGTCC
>NZ_RZOF01000578.1:0-1948 GCF_003998955.1 Mesorhizobium sp. M4B.F.Ca.ET.017.02.2.1
GCATGACGGCGTTGTCGCCGGGCGCCAGGAAGCGCGGCAGGCCGGCGGTGATGACCACCGGATCGCGGACGATGACATCGGCCTGAGCGTGGCCGACCGCTTCCCTGGTCCAGGCAACAGTCATGACGCGCACGGTGCCATTGAACTGCGGGATGTCGAAATCGATCCTGGCCTTGCCGTCGGCGTCGAGTTGGACGGGACCGGAGAAGAAGGCGACCAGCTTTTCGGTCGGCGGGCTGCCCTGCGCCTGCAAGGCGGCGCCGTCGCCGCCGGTGCGCAGCTTGCCGGTGGTGCCGAGCGAGCCGTCGATCAGGCGGCCGTAGAGGTCGCGGATCTCAAGCCCCAGCATGCGCTGGCCGAAGAACCAGTTCTCCGGATCGGGCGCCTTGTAGTTGGTCAGGTTGAGGATGCCGACATCGACGGCGGCAACCATCACATAGGCATTGCTGCCAGGCTGGACGCCCGCCACCGCGACCGGGATCGACAGTTGCTGGCGCGGCATTGCCTTCTCGGGCGGCGTCAAGGTGACGGCGAGCTTCTTCGAGCCCGGGTCGACCGTCAGCCATTTGACGCCGATGGCGCGGGCCGGCATGCGCGTCTCCTGCGCGTCGCCCGGCCGGAACAGCGTCGCCGTGACATAGGCGCCGGCGCCCCAGTCGTCGCCGACCGGGATGTCGACGGTGCCGCCGCCGGCCGGTACGCTTGCGGTAACGGTCTTCAGCAATTTGTCGGCGCCGATGGTGACCAGCAGTTCGCCGGCAAAATGCGGCGAGACCTTGAGCTTGGCCACTTCGCCTGCGGCGTAGGTGTCCTTGTCGAGGGCGACCTCGAGGCCGTCGGGGGTTTCGGTGGTGGTGGAGCTGACATACCAGCCGCCATCGAATTCATAGCTGGTCGCCGGACCCTCGGGATCAGCCGTCTCGACCTCGAGCCGGTAGCGGCCCCAGTCGACCGGCAGCGACACGGTCGCCTCGCCATCGGCGGCAAGATCGACCTGACCGTTGGCCACCGATTTGGTGAAGGTGACCGGCTCGTAATTCCATGAGTTGTTTGAGCGGTACCACTGGTAATTGCGCTCGACCTTTACAAGCGACCACAGCGCGCCCTTCAGCGCCTCGCGCTTGCCGTCGGGGTCGACGGCGATCAGGCTGAACTTCGCCGTGCCGCCCTGCGGCACCTCGTCGTTCTCGAAATCCGGACGGATGCCGATCATGTGGCCCTGCGGGCGGATGCCGATGTTGAGCGAGCGCTCGACGGCGCGGCCGCCGGTTTCGCGCATGCGGACGGTGACCTTGGCGTCGACCAGCTTGGTGGTCGAGGGCAACTGGTCGACGGCGACCGGGAAGGTCGCCTTGCCATCGTCGCCGACCACCGGCAGGCCGGCGAGCGGCGTCACCGAAGGTTCGGCCGACTGCTCGTCGGCGAGGCCGAAGGAATAGCCCTTGAAGCGGTCCCAGTCGCGGGCCGTCGACAGCGTCAATTCGCCTTCGAGCGCCAGTCCGGCGGCCGGCGCGCCATAAAGGAAGCGGCCGTCGACGGTGACGTTGGCGGTTTCGCCCTGCGCGATCTCCTTCTTGTCGGCGGAGAGGTCGAACTCGATGCGATCCGGCACGAAGTCTTCGACCAGGAACATCTGGCTGGCGACGGCGGCCTGCTTGGGATCGGTATGGATCGACACCGTCCAGGTGCCGCGCATGGCGTTTGGCTCGAGCGGCAGGTCGACGGCATGGCCGCCGGCGGAGGCGCCGTCGCTGACGATGCGGCGGTCCTCGACGCCGTCGGGGCGGGTGAAGATGAAGGTCAGCGGCAGGTTCTCGACCGCCTTGGCGGCGCCGTCGCGGGCAAGGGCCGCGACATGCACGTCCTCGCCGACGCGGTAGATGCCGCGCTCGGTCCAGGCATAGACGTCGAGCGCGGCATCTACCGCGTCGGCGAGGACGTGCATGTC
>NZ_RZOF01000579.1:0-1941 GCF_003998955.1 Mesorhizobium sp. M4B.F.Ca.ET.017.02.2.1
GGGGTTCCCGCGCCGCGGCCGCCCTTGCCCGGCGATATCGAGGCCGATGTCGCCATCGTCGGCGCCGGCTACACCGGCCTTTGGACCGCCTACTATCTGAAGAAGGCGAGACCGTCGCTGCGCATCGCGCTGATCGAGCGCGAATTCGCCGGCTTCGGCGCGTCGGGCCGCAATGGCGGCTGGCTGTCGGGCGGCTTCACCTGGTCGCGCGAGAAATATCTCAAGACCTCGACCCGGCAAGGTGTCAGCGCCATGCAGGCGGCGATGGCCGGCTGCGTCGACGAGGTGATCCGGGTGGCGGCCGCCGAAGGGATCGATGCCGACATTCGCCGCGTCGACAATCTGACGGTGGCCACCAACCCGGCGCAGCTCGAACGCGCCCGCGAGGAGTGCGAGACGATCCGCGCCTGGGACGTCGATCCGAACCGCGTCGAGATGCTCGATCAAGCGGCGACGCGGGCGCGCATCAATGTCCGCGACGTCCTTGGCGGCTTCGTCGTCCATGGCCAGGCGCGGGTGCAACCGGCCAAGCTGGTGCGCGGCCTTGCCGCCGCCGTCGAGCGGCTGGGTGTGCCGATCTACGAGAAGACGACGGTGACCGCCATCGCCAAGGGCAGCGTGACGACCAACCGCGGCACGGTGCGGGCAGAAACCATCATCCGCGCCACCGAGGGTTTTACGGCCGGCATCCCCGGCGAGGAACGGACCTGGCTGGCGCTCAACAGCGCGCAGATCGTGACCGAGCCGCTGTCGCCTGAGCTGTGGCGCGCGATCGGCTGGGAAGGACATGAGCTGCTCGGCAGTGCCGCCCATGCCTATTGCTATGCCCAGCGCACGCGCGAGGGGCGCATCACCATGGGCGGGCGCGGCGTGCCCTATCGCTACGGCTCGCGCACCGACGTCAACGGCCAGACGCAGCAGGTGACGATCGACCAGCTGCATCAGATCCTGACGACGCTGCTGCCGCAGACGGCGGGCTGCCGCATCGAGCATGCCTGGTGCGGCGTGCTTGGCGTGCCGCGCGATTGGTGCACGACGGTTGGCCTCGACCCGACGACCCGCATCGGCTGGGCCGGCGGCTATGTCGGGCTCGGCGTCTCCAGCTCCAATCTATCGGGGCGCACGCTCGCCGACCTGATCCTTGGCCAGGACACGGAACTGACGCGCCTGCCCTGGGTCAACCGCAAGGTGCGGCGCTGGGAGCCGGAGCCGTTCCGCTGGCTCGGCGTCCATTCGATGTACCAGCTTTACCATCTCGCCGATCGCCGCGAGGCCGCCGGGCTTTCGCACACCTCGAAGCTTGCCGCCCTGGCCGACGCCATCACCGGTCACTAGAGCAGTTCACCGTTTCACGGAAACGGCGGCCTGCTCTAACTCATTGTTTTGACGCAATTCCGGACGGAAAACCGTTCACACTTTTCCTGGAATTGCTCTATTGCGGATCAGCATTTCATGGAGCCCAATTTGATCGATCTTCGACTTTCCACGACCTCGCCACGGCCGATATCGGGGCGTTCTCGCCGAAGCCGACCTCCATCGAAGGCGACCAGGTCGAGGCGGTGCGCTCGTTCTTCCAATCGCCGGACGGGAGCGTCGATATCGGCATCTGGGAATGCACGCCGGGCCGCTTCACCGCCGATCGCTCGGGCTCGTCGGAGATTTGCCACATCATCTCGGGACGGGTCGAAGTAGCGCGCGCCGATGGCGAAAGGCGCGAGCTCGGCCCGGGCGATCTGCTCGTCCTGCCGCAAGGCTGGAAGGGCGAATGGCTGATCAGGGAGACCACGCGCAAGCTCTACATGATCCAGAGCGCCGCCTGATCGCAGGCGACGATCGACCCGAACCGGGTCAGTGCTCGATCGGCCCCCTCGGTGAGACCAGGGCGGTGCCGGCGGTGGTCGGCCGCTCGATCATGCGGCGCACATGCGGCGGGTCCCCGCC
>NZ_RZOF01000057.1:0-23839 GCF_003998955.1 Mesorhizobium sp. M4B.F.Ca.ET.017.02.2.1
TACAAAACGAAGCCGCTCGTCCATGATGCCAGTCTCTCGCCAAACCATCGCCGGGTCCTCCGGCGAGGGAGAAAACTGTCACCTATGCAATCGGTCCATTCTGTTACCTATCTATCCGGTTCGGACAACAGCCTTCTTCTCCCCGTCACTATACGGGGAGAAGTGCCCGGCAGGGCGATGAGGGGCGGCGCGACCTCAGGTTTTGGCCACATCAAAAGCCGATCAGAGGCCGTATAACCGCTGTACATTTCTCCTTGCCTGCAAGGCTGGCGCTGCCCCTCATCCGGCTGCCGCCACCTTCTCCCCGTTGAACGGGGAGAAGGGAGAACTACACCAGCGGCTTCAGCGCCACCCAGAGCGAGCCGCCGATCAGGCCGAGGAAGATCAGCCAGCCGACCTGGTTGTTCGACTTGAACAGCTTGAGGCACTGATCCGGATTGTTGATGTCCAGCCTCGCGATCTGCCGCGCCATATGCGCGCCGGCGGCGATCAGCCCGGCCAGCGCCGGCATCGGCGCCTGCGCCGAGGCGAAGGCGATGGCGAAGCAGACAAGCGCGCCGCCATAGAGGCCGACCAGCCAGGTCTTGGTGTTGTCGCCGAACAAGCGCGCCGTCGAGCGCACGCCGACGATGGCGTCGTCTTCCTTGTCCTGATGCGCGTAGATCGTGTCGTAGCCGATCACCCACAGGATCGAGCCGATATAGAGCATGATGGCCGGGCCATCGAGATCGCCGAACTCGACCGCCCATCCCATCAGCGCGCCCCAGGAGAAGGCAAGGCCGAGCACGAATTGCGGCCAGTCGGTGATGCGCTTCATAAACGGGTAGACGGCGACGATGACGAGTGAGGCGATGCCGAGCGGTATGGCGAAGCTGTTGAACTGCAGCAGCACGACTAGCCCCACCAGCGCCTGGATGACCAGGAACACCCAGGCCTGCCGGCGCGTCACCTTGCCGGCCGGCAGCGGCCGCGAGCGCGTGCGCTCGACCTGGTTGTCGATGTCCTCGTCGGCCAGGTCGTTATAGGTGCAGCCGGCGCCGCGCATGGCAACCGCTCCGACCAGGAACAGCAACAGGTACCAGGCTGACGGCAGCAGGGTCAGCAGCGGATCCGTCGGGCGCGGATAGGCGCTTGCCGCGAGCGCGGCCGACCACCAGCACGGCCAGAGCAGCAACTGCCAGCCGATCGGGCGATCCCAGCGCGCGAGCTGCGCATAGGGCCAGAGCCCGCGCGGCAGCGCGCGGTAGACCCAGTGACCGCTCGGCGCATCGGCGACGCGGCCCTGGGCCGCTTTCGACTGGATGGTTTCCATCGTGCTGGAGTGGCAGCAGCGGTGAGCGCCGTCAAGCGGCCGCGTTGTCGCTCAGCCTGTGAAGACATCGTGGCTGGCGAACCACGCTTTCGCCACCTCGATGAAGGCCAGCGCCGCCTTCGACAGGCGCTGGCGCGTGTCATGGGCGAGGATGATGCGCTGCATCGGCAGCGGATCGGCGAGCGGCTTGCAGACCAGCGGCAGGCCGTCATAGCTCAAATCGCCATGCGGCCTGGTGTAGCTGACGGCGACGCCGAAGCCATTGGCGACCATACTGCGCTGCAGCTCGAACGAGCTCGTCGTCGATTGGGCAACAGGCGTCAGGCCACGGCTGAGAAAGAGGTCGAGCATGTGCTGCCAGCTGTGCGGCTGGTCGGTCATGATCAGCGGATGCGCCGCGAGCTCGACCAGGCCGACGGTTCGCTTGTCTGCCAGCACGTGACCGGCAGGCAAAAGCGCATGCGGCCGAAGTTCGTGCAGCAGGACGCGCTTGAAATGCGCCGGCAGGCCGAGATCGTAGGTGAGGCCAAGATCGACGGCCGAATCGGCAAGCCGCCGCCCCAGCGTCTCGAAGGTTTCGTCTCGTATGACGACTGTGACGGCCGGGCAGCGCTCGGCGAAGGCGCGCATCAGCGCCGGCGCGAAATAGGCTGCCAGATCCTCGAAACAGCCGAGCACCAGCTCGCCGCCGACTTCGGCTTCGCGCGATCCGAGCGCGGCCAGCTCGTCCGCCTCGGCCAGCACTTGCCTGGCCTTGGCGACGGCCTTGCGACCGAACGAAGTCAGCGCGACGCCGCTTCCCCGCTGGCGCACGAACAGTTTTTGGCCGAACGCGTCCTCCACATGGTCGATCGCCACCGAAATCGAAGGCTGCGACACATTCAGCGCCTGGGCCGCCATGGTCACGCTGCCATAGCGGGCCACGGCAACGACATAGCGCAATTGGGCGAGCGTGAACTTCATAGCTCAAAACTATAAGCGAGATGACAAGTTATTATTTTACGTGATGTGACGCTCTTGCGATAGTCGATCATCGAACAGCAGGAGAGCACGATGGCCAGCCCGAAAATCGACGCCGCGACAATTGCCGACTACCAGCGCGATGGCGCGGTCTGCATCCGTGGCGTCTTCAAGGATTGGGTCGATGTCATCGCGGATGGCATAGAGCGCAACATCGAGAACCGCAGCGCCGCCGCTTCCGACATCGCCAATGGCAAGGGCAGTTTCTTCGACGACTACTGCAATTGGGAGCGCATCCCTGAATTCGTCAGGATCGTCAGGGAATCGCCGGCGGCCGAGCTGGCGGCCGCCGTAATGCAGTCGCGCAGCGCGCAGTTCTTCCACGACCACGTTCTGGTCAAGGAGCCCGGCACGCAGAAGCCGACGCCCTGGCATCAGGACATTCCCTATTATTTCGTCGATGGCAGCCAGACGGTAAGCTTCTGGATCCCGATCGATCCGGTGAAGGAAGCGACGCTCAGGTTGATCGCCGGCTCGCACAAATGGGAAAAGATGGTGCTGCCGGTGCGCTGGCTGAACGACAGCAATTTCTATGCGGACGAAGGCGACTACCTACCGGTGCCCGATCCAGACAACGACCCGTCGATGAAAGTGCTCGAATGGGAGATGGAGCCGGGCGACGCCATCCTGTTCGACTTCCGGACGGCGCATGGCGCGCGCGGCAACCTGACCTCGGCCCGGCGGCGGGCGCTGTCGCTGCGCTGGGTCGGCGACGACGCTCACTATGTCGAGCGGCCGGGCCGCACCTCGCCGCCCTATCCCGGCCACGGCATGCAGCCCGGCCAGAAATTGCGCGAGGACTGGTTCCCGGTGGTTTTCCAGAGCTGACCGCGCGGGGTGAGCCGCCCATCGGCATGAAACGTCGCGCCCTCCGCGCGACGTTCCCGTGCGCAACCGGCATCGAGCAAGCCAAAAGCCTTGACCCGCCGGCCCTGGGGCAATAGCGGGAGGTCCTGTCGTGGATGACTGGGGATATCGGCATGCGCGTTTTGGTGATTGGCTCCGGCGGCCGCGAACATGCCCTGGCCTGGAAGATCGCGGCCTCGCCGCTTCTGACCAGGCTCTATGCCGCGCCCGGCAATCCGGGCGTTGGCCGCGACGCCGAACTGGTCAAGCTCGACATCGCCGACCACGCCGCCGTTGCCGCCTTCTGCAAGGACAACGCGATCGACCTCGTCGTCGTCGGACCTGAAGGCCCGCTGGTCGCCGGCATCGCCGACGATCTGCGCGGCGAGGGCATCCGCGTCTTCGGCCCGTCGAAGCGGGCGGCGCGGCTCGAAGGCTCGAAAGGCTTCACCAAGGACCTCTGCGCCAAATACGATATTCCGACCGCCGCCTATGGCCGCTTCGCCGACCTCGCCTCGGCGAAGGCCTATGTCGAGAAGGTCGGTGCGCCGATCGTCATCAAGGCCGATGGGCTCGCCGCCGGCAAGGGCGTCACCATCGCCATGACCTTGGACGAGGCGCTGGCCGCGCTCGATGCCTGTTTCGACGGCGCCTTTGGCGCCGCAGGCGCCGAGGTGGTGGTCGAGGAATTTCTGACCGGCGAGGAGGCAAGCTTCTTCTGCCTGTGCGATGGCACGACGGCACTGCCCTTCGGCACCGCGCAGGACCACAAGCGCGTCGGCGACGGCGACGTCGGCCCCAACACCGGCGGCATGGGTGCCTATTCGCCGGCGCCGGTGATGACGCCGGAAATGGTCGAGCGCACTATGCGCGAGATCATCGAGCCGACCATGCGCGGCATGGCCGAACTCGGCGCGCCGTTCGCCGGCATCCTCTTCGCCGGATTGATGATCACCGACCAGGGGCCGAAGCTGATCGAATACAACACCCGCTTCGGCGATCCCGAATGCCAGGTGCTGATGATGCGGCTGAAGGACGATCTCCTGGTGCTGCTCAACGCCGCTGTCGACGGTCAGCTCGCGCATACCTCGATCCGCTGGCGCGACGAGGCGGCGCTGACGGTGGTGATGGCGGCGAGGGGCTATCCCGGCACCCCGGAAAAGGGTTCGGTCATTCGCGGTCTTGAGGAGGCCGCCAGCGACGGCGCCGAGATATTCCATGCCGGCACCGCCATCAACGGCGGCGCGCTGGTCGCCAATGGCGGCCGCGTGCTCAATGTCACGGCGACCGGCGCCACGGTAGGCGAGGCGCAGCAACGCGCCTACGCCGCGCTCGATCGCATCGACTGGCCGCAGGGCTTTTGCCGCCGCGATATCGGCTGGCAGGCCGTGGCGCGCGAAAAGGCCGGCGCCTGATCCTATCCCTGCCGCCAGCGACGATCAGGCTGCCTGTGTCTTGCGATCCGCACGCGCCCAGGCCGGCAGCCAGTCACCGTGAGCGGCAAGCAGGTCGTCGACAAGCGACCAGATCTGGTCGAGGTCGAGTTCGGCCGCGGTGTGCGGATCCATCATCGCCGCGTGGTAGATGTGCTCGCGGTTTTCCGTCATCAGCGCCCGCACCGTCAGCTCCTGCACGTTGATGTTGGTGCGGATCAGTGCCGTCAGCTGCGGCGGCAGGTCGCCGATATAGGTCGGCTGGATGCCGGAGGCGTCGACCAGGCATGGCACTTCGGCGGCGCAATCGAAGGGCAGCGAGGTGATGCAGCCATTGTTGCGGATATTGCCGTAGATCACCGAGGGCTCGCCGGTCCAGACCGAGTTCATGATCGAGGAGGCGTACTCCTTCGACTGCTCGACCTCGATCCGGTCGGCCGAGCGGTAGGCTTCGGCCTGCCCCTTCCAACGCTCGATCTGTTCGATGCAGCGCTTCGGATACTCGTCGAGCGGGATGCCGAACTTCTCGATCAGGTCGGGGCGGCCATCCTTGATGAAATAGGGCGTGTATTCGGCGAAATGCTCCGAGCTTTCGGTGACGAAGTAGCCTAGCCGCGTCAGCATCTCGTAGCGCACCTTGTTGGGGCAGCGCGGGTTCCAGCCGGGCTTCGGCGCGCGGCCTTCGCGATAGGCGCGCACGAGATCGGGATAGAGGTCGCGGTAGGAACCGTCCGGCTGGCGATGCTCGAACTTCAGATAGAAGGCCATGTGGTTGATGCCGGCCGAGCGATAGCGGATCTCCTCGTAGGGAAGGTCGAGGTCGTGCGCCAGCTCCATCGCCGTGCCCTGCACCGAGTGGCAGAGGCCGACCTGCCTAATGGCGGGATATTTTTCCGATATCGCCCAGGTGTTGATCGCCATCGGGTTGACGTACTGCAGCATGATCGCCTCGGGGCAGACCGCGAGCATGTCCTCGCAGATCTTCCACAGATGCGGCACGGTCCGCAGGCCCCGCATGATGCCGCCAACGCCCAGCGTGTCGGCGATGGTCTGGCGCAGGCCGTATTTCCTTGGCACCTCGAAGTCGGTGACGGTGCAGGGTTCGTAGCCGCCGATCTGGAAGGCGACGACGACGAAATCAGCCCCGGCAAGCGCCTTGCGCTGGTCGGAATAGGTCTCGGCCTTCGCCTTGACGCCGAGCGTCGCGATCAGCTTGTTGACCACGACGGCGCTCTCTTCCAGCCGCTGCGGATTGATGTCCATCAGCGCGATCGTCGCGCCGGACAGCGCCGGGCGCTGCAGCACGTCGCCGACGATGTTCTTCATGAACACTGTCGAACCGGCACCTATGAACGTGATCTTGGGATGTCTTGCCACTGAAACCTCCGGCACTTTGTCTAGGCCACATCGAAAGCGGCGCGGACGAGCCGTTCGGTGTAGGCGGTCTTGGGATTGGTGAGCACCTCGTCGACAGGTCCCTGCTCGACGACCTTGCCGTGCTGCATGACGATGACGCGGTGACACAGCGCGCGCACCACCTTGAGGTCGTGCGAGATGAAGAGATAGCTCAGGCCGCGCTCGTCCTGCAGCTTTCGCAACAGGTCGATGATCTGCGCCTGGACGGAGAGGTCGAGCGCCGATGTCGGTTCGTCGAGCAGGATGAATTCGGGCTCCAGCGCGATCGCCCGGGCGATCGCGATGCGCTGCCGCTGGCCGCCGGAGAATTCATGCGGGAACCGCGAAAGGATGTCGCCCGGCATGCCGGCGCTGACCAGCGCCTCGCGAACCCGTTCGACCCGCTCGGGCCGTGTCGCGCCGATGCTGTTGACGACCAGCCCTTCCTCGATGATCTGCCCGATCGTCATGCGAGGATTGAGCGAGGAAAAAGGATCCTGGAAGACGATCTGCATGCGTGAGCGCAGCGGCCGCATTTCGTTGCGCGACAGGCCATGGATCGGCTGGCCGTCGAAACGGATCTCGCCGCGTTTCGGATCGAGCAATCTGAGCAGGGCCTGGCCGAAGGTGGTCTTGCCGGAGCCGGACTCGCCAACCAGCCCCAGCGTCTCGTGGCGGGAAAGCTTGAGGTCGAGGTCGTCGACGGCGACCAGTTCGCGCCAGTCCGGTTTCAGGAAGCTGCCATGGCGCAGCATGAAGCAGACGCGTACGCCGTTCGCTTCGAGAATGGTGCCGCAGCCCTCCGGCAGCGGTTGCGGCCGCCCGCGCGGCTCGGAGGCGAGCAGGCGCTGCGTATAGGGGTGCTGCGGATCGGCGAAGAGCCGTTCGGTGACATTGTGCTCGCGCATCTCGCCATGCTGCATCACATAGACGTAGTCGGAGAACTTGCGCACCACCGTGAGGTCGTGGGTGATCAGGATCACTGCCATCCGCAGCTCTTTCTGCAGATTGCGGATCAGGTTGAGGATTTGCGCCTGGACCGTGACGTCGAGTGCCGTCGTCGGCTCGTCTGCGATCAGCACGTCGGGATCGTTGGCCAAAGCCATGGCGATCATCACACGCTGGCGCTGCCCGCCGGAGAGCTGGTGCGGGTACTGCTTCAGCCGCGCCTCCGGCTCAGGTATCTGGACATGCCGCAAGAGTTCGAGCGCTCGCGCCCAGGCCTCCCTGCGGCCCACCTTGCGATGCACCCTGATTGCCTCGACGATCTGGCTGCCGACCGTGTAGATCGGGTTGAGCGAGCTCATCGGCTCTTGGAAGATCATCGAGATGCGGTTGCCGCGCAGCTTGCGCCGGGCGTGCTCGGGGAGTTTCAGGATGTTCTGCCCATCGTAAGAAACGCTCGACCTCGGCGATACCGTGGCCCGCCGCGACAGCAGCCCCATGACGGTGCGCGCCGTCACCGACTTGCCGGAGCCGGACTCGCCGACGATGGCGATCGTTTCACCGCGATAGAGCTGGAACGAGACGTCCTTGACGGCTTCGACGACGCCGTGTTCGACCTTGAAGGCCACCTCGATGTTGCGGGCGTCGATGATTGGCTGGTCCGCGCGTCCGTCATGGTCGTGGCGGAAGGCTGGCGCGAAGGGCTCGGCGAGTGCGAGGGTCATCCCGGCCACCTCAATAGGGGTCTACGGCATCGCGCAGGCCGTCGCCCAGCGCGTTGAAGGCAAAGACGGTGATCAGCACGAAACCGACCGGCGACAGGATCCATGGATAGGTGCCGATGACCGAATAAGTGGCCGTGTCCTGCAGCATCAGGCCCCATGAGATCAGCGGCGGCTTCACCGCGAAGCCCAGGAAGCCGAGGAAGGATTCCAAGAGCACCACTGTCGGGATCGCCAGCGTCACGGCGACGATCACATGGCTCATCACGTTGGGGAGGATGTGCTGCATGATGATGCGCCGGTCTGTGGCGCCGACTGCCATGGCGGCGCGCACATAGTCGACCCGCGCCAGCGCCAGGGTCTTGCCGCGCACCTCGCGCGACATCTGCGCCCAGCCGAGCGCCGACATGACGATGATGACAAAGGCGAGGAAAACGTTGGTCGGCGCCGTGACCGGGATCAGCGTCGTCAGCGCCAGGTAGAGCGGCAGTTGCGGGAAAGCGAGCACCAGTTCGACGAAACGTTGCACCCACACGTCGAACCTGCCGCCGAAATAGCCGGAGACCATGCCGACCGTGGTGCCGATCATGGTGATGATGAAGACGACCGTCAGCGCGATCATCAGCGAGACGCGCGAGCCGTGGATGGCCCGCGACAGCACGTCGCGACCGAACTTGTCGGTGCCGAGGAAATGCACCGGCTGGCCATCCATCGAGCCGAAGAAATGCCGGTCTGCCGGAATGAGCCCGAACAGCCTATAGGGCGAGCCCTCGACGAAGAACCCAAGCAGCCTTGGGTGTTCGTAGTCGGGGCCGACGATTGGCTGGAAGGTGACCGGATCGAGATCGGCCGAATCGGCAAGCGCATACACCCTCGGCCGCGCGACGAAGTTGCCGTCCTTGTCGTGGAAGCTTGGCAGTTGGGGCGGCGCGAAGGCGATATCGGTTGCCTTCGGGTCCATCGGCGCCAGGAAATCCGCGAACACGGCCATCAGGAGCAGCAGCACGACGAGCCAGAGCCCGGCCATCCCGGTCCACGAACGCTTCAGCCGCCGCCAGACCAGCGCGATGTAGCTCTCATTGCCGCGCGCGGGTTTCTCGATGGCTCCCTCGGCGGGCGGCGGTGGCAGTGATGTATCGCGCGCCAGCATCTAGTTCTCTCCGAACTGGCGGATGCGCGGATCGAGCAGGACGAGCAGCATGTCGGCGATGATGTTGCCGACGATCAGCGTCGCCGACAGCACCATCATGAAGGTGGCGGTAACATAGACATCACCTACCGCCATCGAGCCGACGATCGCCGGTCCGACGGTCGGCAGCGCGAAGATGATCGCCGTCTCGATCTCGCCGGTCAGCATGTAGGGCAGCACCACGCCCTGGTACATGACCAGCGGGTGCAGTGCGTTGGGCACGGCATGACGCAGGACCACGGCGCCGCCGGTCAGCCCCTTCGCCTTGGCCGTCTCGACATATTGGGCGTTCAGCGTGTCGAGCAGATTGCCGCGCATGACGCGCATGTTGTAGGCGAGCCCGCCGAAGGTCGCGATCGCCACCACCGGCCAGACATGCTTGACGAGGTCGACGAACTTTGCCCACGACCAGGGCGCGCCGCCATATTGCGGCGAGAAGAAGCTGCCGATCTCCGACACGTTGAACTGGAAGACCAGCAGGTAGACGATGATCAGCGCCATCAGGAAGCGCGGCACCGTCATGCCGAGGAAGGAGATGGCCGAAAGTGTGGAGTCGATCCAGGAATACTGCCGGGTCGCCGCCCATATGCCGAACGTGATGCCGAGGACGGAAGCGAGCAGGTGGCAGACCAGCGCCAGAAGCAGCGTGCGCGGCAGGCGCTCGCCCACCACATCGGCAACCGGCTTGTTGTAGTAGAGGCTGTAGCCGAAATCGCCGCGCGTGACGATGCCGCCGATCCAGTTGAGATACTGGACGGGCAGCGGCTTATCCAGGCCGTGCTCGATCCGATAGGCCTTGGCCTGCGCGTCGGCCTGGGCGAAAGACGCGCCGCCCTGGTTGATCAACTGCGAACGGATGTAGTCGGCATAGTCACCCGGCGGCGCCTGGATGATGGCAAAGGTGACCAGGCTCAGGATGGCGAGGACCGGGATCGCCGACGCTATGCGCGTGAGCAGGAATCGCAACATCGAACGGCCCGTTTCCTTGTCTCGCCGGTTGCGCCCGCTCAGGGCCTGTCCGGAGGGTTTGCTTTGTCCGGCCGCGCCAGCGGCGCGGCCGGAGTTCTCTTCGTCAGGGAGGTAAACCTTAGTTCATCGGCCCCTTGTCTCCGGGTTTGCCGGGAAGCTCGTCGGGGAACAATTCGTACTTGGCTTGTTTGTCGGCCGCGACAAACACCCGTTCGCGGACGATCGAATCCTCGGCCCAGTTGAACATGAAGATCGGCGTGCCTTGCGGAATGTTGGAGAAGCGCTTGTTGATGATCAGCGCGCCGGGATATTCCGTCAGGCCGACATTGTAGACGTGCTCCGTCGAGATCTTCTGGAAGTCTCTCATCAGGCCGGCGCGCTGGTCGTTGTCCTGCGTCGAGACGAACTTGTTGACGATGTCGACGAGATCCTTCTCGAACGGCATCAGATCGACTTCGCCGCTTTCCGGTGCCCGGTGATTCCAACTGGTCTTGGGGCCGACCGGCGCAAGCTGCTCGGTGTTCTGCACGACGGAGGTCAGTTCCTGGTCGTTGCGCCTGATCAGCCAGTCGAAGCGGCCGGAATATTGCGAGGCGTCGCGCTGGGTACCGTTGAGGCCGTTGAGCACGACCCTGAGCCCCAGCTTTTCCATCTGGGCGACGACGCCTTCGGCAAGGCTCTTGTCGGTGGTGTAGTCATTGTTGACCAGCATCACGATCTCCACGTCCTTGCCGCCGGCGGTGCCGGCCGGGAAGTTCACGATGCCATCGCCGTCGGTGTCCTTGAGGCCAGCCTTGGCGAGCTCGGCCTTGGCGCCCTCGAGGTCGAAGGGATAATAGACGGTCGACTTGCGGTAGTAGAAGCTGGTGCCGGATGAGAAACCGCCGGCGTAGATGGCGGTGAACGGCCCCTTGACCAGGGAGTCGCCGAGCGCCTTGCGGTCGAACGCCATGGTGACGGCCTTGCGGAAGTCCTCGTTGCGGTTCAGCTCGCGGATGGCCTGGCCGCGCTCGTCGGGATTGCCCCAGCCATTGGCGGAAAAGTTCATGCGAAGATTGTAGCCGATGAGCCGGGGTCCGAAGGCAAGCCTGGCGGGCGCGTCCTTTTCCGCCGCGCGTTTCAGCGAGGCGACGAAGTTTTCCGGCTGTTCCAGGTTCGAGAAGTCGCCCGAGCCCGCCACCGCCTGGACGTCGCGGTCGGCCCAGGTCGAGAGCTTGTATTGCAGTTCGTTGAGGTAAGGCAGCTGGTTGCCCTTCTCGTCGACCTTCCAATAGTAAGGGTTGCGGCGCATGACGATGATGTCGTCAGGCCGGTACTCGACCGGCACCCAGGCGCCCATCACCGGCATGTTCATGTATTCCGGCGGGAAGGCGTTCTTGAACTGGTCGTAGGTGTTCTTCGAATATTTCGGATGCTGCGGCTTCAGAATGTGCGACGGGCCGGGGCAGAACGTGCCGTAGGCCATGGCGTAGAGATATTGTCTCGGGAAGGCTTCCTTGAAGGTCCATTCGACGGTGTAATCGTCGATTTTCTTCAGCGTCGTGCCGACGCCGAAGGTTTCCGGCGTCGCGCCATTGAGCGGCGAAACGTTCGGATCGACGACTTCGTCGTCCCAGTAGAACATGACGTCGTCGGCGTTGAAGGGCGCGCCGTCCGACCATTTGGCGCCTTCGACCAGGTGCATGGTCAGCTTGTGGCCGTCCTTCGACCACTCCCAGCCCTTGGCGAGGTTGGGCAGCGGCTCGGTGTCCTTGGCCTCGACCTGGAACAGCGGCGCGGTACGCGTCAGGCATTCTGAAAGGCCGATATCGATGCCGCCCCAGCCTTGCGTCTGGCCGGCGCCGTAGTTCCAGCCTTCCGGCCTGCCGCCGATGACATGGCGCATGGTGTCGCCGTAGACGCCGATGCCATCAGGCATGTTGCCCGTCTTGAAGACCAGTGGCTCCTTCGGCAGCCTGTCTTTCAGCGGCGGCAGCTTGCCAGTCTTGACGAATTTCTCGGTGACCCAGTCAGGCTCGTGATATTCCGGCAGCGCCTTGAACTCCAGGATGGAGTCGCGCGCCACATACTTGATCTTGCCCTCGGCCGGGAACGTTGCCGGCTCCGGTGGGATCGTCGGTTCGGAAGCGAAAGCATTGAGCGCGGGGATTGAAACGCTCAGCGCCAGTCCCGCCGCTATGCCAAGTCTGTGTAAGTTCCTCATAGTCTCCTCCCAGGTGTTGGACGTCTGCTGCCCGCCTTCTATGCAGTGCGGCTGAATTGGCGGACCGCCGTGCGGCGGATCCGCGTTGGTGCCTGACTGTCTCAGCCGGCCTGTTTCAGTGCCGCCTTCTCGGCGCGCAATTCCTCGATCGAGCGCACACTGCGGCGCGCGGCACCGGCCCATTCGCGGGTCTTGACCTTGGATTTCGAAAGCCGCTCCTTTGCTGCCGGAACCGCATGGGCATATTGCGGCAGCCAGGCGGCCTGGGCGACGACCATCTCGTCCACCATCTGCCAGACCTCCTCCGGCGTCGAAACCGCGCCGACCAGCGGGTCATGCAGTACGGCGAGCTTCAAGAGGTCGATGTCGCCTGATATCGCGGCATGCACCGACATGCGCTGGACGTTGATCGAGGAGATGCAGGTGGCGGCGCAGGCCTCCGGCAACGTGATGCCGGCGGCCATGTTGATGCCGAACCGATCGACGAAGCCGGGCGACTCGATGATGGCGTCCTGCGGCAGATTGGTGATCACGCCGTTGTTCTTGACGTTGAAATGGCCGCGATAGACGCGGTTCGTCTCCAGCGCCTCGAGGATGTGGCTGGCGTGCTCGTTGGAGCGCTTGGCCGGGTCGATCGGCTTCGACGCCGCTTCAAGGAATTGCGGATATTCCGTTTCGAACCAGTTGCGGGTCTCGGTCGAGTAGCGCAGGTAGCCGCCAGTCTCGCCGTGGATCCAGTCGGACATGTCGATCCAGCGCGTGATCTCGTCGGGGCGCTTGCGGTACCAGGGCAGATACTCGGAAAGATGCCCGTTGCTTTCGGTCGAATAGACGCCGAAGCGCTTCAGCACGTCGATGCGCAGCTTTTCCTGCTTCGAATAGACCGGGTGCGCCTCGAAGGCGGCGACCAGTTCGTCCTTGCCGATCGGCCGGCCGTTGAGGCGCAATTCGATGAACCAGGTCTGGTGGTTGATGCCAGAACAGACATAGTCGAGTTCCCCGGGCGATTTCGCTCCCAGCACCTCGGCAATCTGCTCGGCGCCGTGCTGCACGCCGTGGCAGAGCCCGACCGTGTCGACCTTGCCATACTCGATCGCGGCCCAGGTGTTCATCGCCATCGGATTGGCATAGTTGAGGAATTTGGCGTTCGTGTCGGCCACCTCGCTTATGTCCTTACAGAAATCGAGGATCACCGGGATGTTGCGCTGGCCGTAGAGGATGCCGCCGGCGCAGATCGTGTCGCCGACGCACTGGTCGATGCCATATTTAAGCGGAATGCGGATGTCGTCGGCATAGGCCTCCAGGCCGCCGACGCGCACGCAGCTGATAATGTAGCGCGCGCCCTCGATCGCCTTGCGCCGGTCGGTCGTTGCCGTCACCTTGGTCGGCAACCTGTTCGCTTCCACGATCCTGTCGAGGATAGCCTTGATCATGCCGAGATTGTGCTCGCTGACGTCGGTCAGCGCGAATTCGATGTCGCTGAATTCGGGGACACACAGAATGTCGGTGAACAGCTTCTTGGTGAATCCGACGCTGCCGGCGCCAATAATAGCGATTTTGAAGCTCATCACCTTCACCTTGGTCCAATCGAATGCTAGGCAAGGAGCAGCAAGGGAGGGTATGGCCGCACGCCATGGCGTGCATGCCACTCAGGCCGGAAATCCGGCCTTTTCTCCTCCCGCCCGCTCCTCGACCGCGGGTCATTCCCGTTCTCTGGAGCTGGATTATGCGCTTATTCGTAGGCACGAACAAAGAAGGATTATGCTTTCGAGGGTAATTTTGTGCTGCAGGACCTGATCGCCAACGGGCCATCGATGCGGACGGTCTCGCTGCCGCGTGGCCGCCAGCGCCTCCATGCCATGCCGACCAGCACCGGCTATGAGGTGCGCGAGGACGAAACCTATGACTGGGACGGGCGAAAGCGCGGCCAGACCCCGTTCACCGTCCTCCAGCACACGATCGGCGGCACCGGGCAATTGCGCTACGAGAGCCGCAACTACCGCCTGCAGGCGAACGACACGCTGCTGGTGCTGGTGCCGCACAACCATCGCTACTGGCTGGCCAAGGGTGATCGCTGGGAATATTTCTGGATCTCGATGAACGGCGAGGAGGCGCTGCGCATCCACAAATCGATCCTGAGCGTCTCGGGCCCTGTGTTTCGGCTGCAGCCAACGACGATCGACCATCTTGCCGACTGCAGCCTGCGCCTCATCACGGGGGCCGGTTCGCCGGGTGCCGCTTCCGCCGTCGCCTACGAAGCTGCCATGGCCCTTTACGACGATGTTTTCGGGTCGCACGCCTTCGCGGAAAAACAAAGCGCCATGCAGCCGGTGATCGACCACATCAACGCCAATCTCGACAAGCCGCTGCCGGTGGCGGACCTCGTCCACATCAGTGGCCTCAGCCGCGCGCACTTCTCGCGCTGCTTCGCCGAGAGCGAGGGCATCCCGCCCGCCGAATTCGTCTTGCAGCAGCGGTTGCAGCGCGCGGCAAAACTGCTGACCAAAGCGGATTTCCTGCCGGTCAAGGAGGTCGCCGTCCTGTGCGGCTTCGAGGACGCGAATTACTTCTCCAAGGTTTTTCGCCGTTCCTACGGCACGACCCCGACGCAATTTCGCACCACTGGCATGTATGCCAGCCTGGGAAATCATCGCTGACCCGGTTGCCGGTTGCTCAGCGCCGCCTGCGGTCGATCGCGGTCGAGGCGGTGCTCACGGGATCGGCCGCCGCGAAGGCGGCCTCGAGCTGCAAGGGCGAGCGCTGCTCGGTGCGCTTCCAGGCAACATATTCGGCAATGCCGAAGCGCGGCCGCCGTGGCACCGTCTTCACCACCGGCATGCTGAAGCCGTCGCGGAATTTCTGCCAGCGCTGGCCGAGCACCGAGACCATTTCCTCGAAGGTCGGCGGCGTCGCCACATCGGCATAGGTGATGGTGAATTTGCCGGCGAGCCCGGCCTCGCGCGAGACCGGCACCGGGATCGAGGCGAGATAATCTGACGGCACGTCGATCAGGCCGCCAAAGGCCCATTGCTGCCGCAACCGGTCGGCATTCATCGGCGCGACGGAGACGTCGATGTCGTTGGGCGTGCCCGGCACGCGGTAGGGGCATTTTAGGCGGCCGCAATTGGTGTGCGCCGAAAACTGCCAGAGCGCGTAGCCCTGCCAGTTGCCCATCGGAAAATGCACCTCGATGTCGGGCTTGTAGCGCGCATACCAGAGCGGCAGCCGCGACAGGAGCCGGTACTGATAGCGGTTGTCGGCAATGAATTGCGCAGTCCTGCCGTTGGTGTAGAGCACCGGGAAGCGGCCAAGGCGCCGATGCACCTGGCGCACGAACTCCTCGGCATCCTCCAGCGACATCCACTGCGTCGGATCGTTGCCTTCGATATCGAGGGCAACGAGGTCGTCCGGCGCCGGTTCGGCGAAATCGATGAAGTTATTGGCCTGCTCGACCGGGTTGCCGGGGCGGGCAAGGTGATAGGCGCCCCATTTCAGGCCGAGCGCCTTGGCCACCACCTTGCGCGTCTGAAACAGTTCGCGCGTCACCGCGAAGCGCTTCCACAACGCCTTGCAGAGCCGGACCTCGGTCTCGTCGCCCGAACAGAAATAGGCCGGCGGCAGCCCGTCGGAGGCCTTGTTGATGAAACCGACGATGCGCTTGTCGGTGGCAAGCTCGGCCCAGTCGATGGAATTGTATTCGTAGGCGTCGATGACCAGCGCGCGGTCAGCGTTCTTCCACGGCTCGGAGAAATCCGAGGCCTGTGCCGCCGTGCCGAGCACCATCGCAGCCGCGAGAAGTGCCAGGCGGCGAAGAGGGCGCGCCGGCTCTTTCAATCAGGGTTGTCCCCACTGACCAGGCATCGATCCTGAACCGCTATGGTTAAGGAAGTGCTTTCAAAACCAATGAGACTCTTTGCGGCAAAAGCGCGACGAAACATGAACGGATCGGGCGCCGGCTGCTGCGGCGTGTCGTTGCGACTGCAAAATCCGCGTGACAAAGTTTGACGTTTACGTAAAAAGAAGATTGAGGCCGGCCAAAGGCGGATGGTTTTGCATCGGCCAGGGTCCTACGATCAAGCGGCTGAGGCAGCGGAGGAGCAAGCGGCATGTATAAGGCACCCGTCGAGGACATTTCGTTCACGCTGAAGCATGTCGCCGGTCTCAAGCCTGCGCTGGACGCCGGCACGTTCGGCGATCTCGGCGAAGACCTTGTCGACGCCATCCTGGCCGAAGCCGGCCGCTTCGCCAGCGAGGAGGTGGCGCCGCTCTACAAGATCGGCGACGAGCATGGCGCGGTGCTGCGGGATGCGGCCGTCACCATGCCCCCCGGCTGGAAGGAGCTCTACCGGCGCTGGATCGACGGCGGCTGGAACGCGCTGTCAGGGCCGGAGGAATTCGGCGGCCAGGGCCTGCCGACCATGCTTGCCGTCGCCGCGCTCGAAATGTGGAACTCCGCCGCCATGGCCTTCGGCATCGGCCCGACGCTGAGCATGGGCGCGGTCGAGGCGCTCGACAAGCACGCCTCCGAGGCACTGAAGGAAAAATATCTGGCCAAGCTCGTTTCCGGCGAGTGGATGGGCACGATGAACCTGACCGAGCCACAGGCGGGTTCCGACCTCGCCGCGCTGCGCACGCGCGCCGAACCTGTCGGCGACGGCACCTACCGCATCTTCGGCCAGAAGATATTCATCACCTATGGCGAGCACGATTTCACCGACAACATAGTCCATCTGGTGCTGGCGCGGCTGTCCGACGCGCCGCCCGGCACGCGAGGCATTTCGCTGTTCCTGGTGCCGAAATTCCTGGTCGGCGACGATGGCGCTCTCGGCGCCCGCAACGACGTTTTCTGCTCCGGCCTCGAGCACAAGCTCGGCATCCACGCCTCGCCGACCTGCACCATGATCTATGGCGACGGTTTTCAGGGCACGACTCCCGGTGCCATCGGCTGGCTGATCGGCGAGGAGAACAAGGGCCTGGCCTGCATGTTCACCATGATGAACAATGCGAGGCTTGCCGTCGGCATGCAAGGCGTTGCGGTGGCCGAGACAGCGACGCAGAAAGCGATCGCCTACGCCAACGAGCGTCGCCAGGGCAAGGCGTCGGACTATTCAGGCTCCGGCATGGCGCCGATCGTCCATCACCCCGACGTGCAGCGCAATCTGCTCACCATGAAGGCGCTGACCCAGATCGCGCGCGCCATCAGCTATTCTTGCGCCCATGCCCTCGACCGCGCTCGCGTCGGCGAAGGTGAGGCCGCCGCCAATTGGCGCGATCGCGCCAACCTTTTGACGCCGCTGGCAAAAGCCTTTTCGACCGATGTCGGCGTCGAGGTCGCCTCATTGGGCGTCCAGGTGCATGGCGGCATGGGCTTCATCGAGGAGACGGGTGCGGCCGCGCTCTACCGTGACGCTCGCATCGCGCCGATCTACGAGGGTACCAATGGCATCCAGGCGATCGACCTGGTGGCGCGCAAGCTGCCGCTCGGCGGCGGCGAACATGTGCATCAATACATCGGCGAGTTGAAAGCGGCGGCGGACGCGGTGCGTACCTCCAACATCGAAGGCTTCGGCCGCACCGCCGATAATCTCGACCGGGCGCTTGGCGATCTCGACGAGGCGACACGCTTCCTGCAGACGCTGATGGCCGATGGCAAGGCTGACGCCGCCATGGCCGGGGCCACGCCTTATCTGAGGCTGATCTCGCTCGCCGCCGGCGGCGCCTATCTGGCGCAGGGTGGGCTTGCCGATCGCGGCCGCATCGCGCTCTGCCGCTTCTTTGCCGAAAACCTGCTCGGCGAGACGCGCGCCTTGAAGGAACGCGTCATCGACGGGTCCGAAAGCCTCGCCGCCGCAGGCAAGGCACTGATTTCCGCCTAGAGCATCCTGACATGCGAAGGAACTGACCGTGACAGACCACATCCTCGTCGAGCGCCAGAGCGCCGTGCAGATCATCCGCATGAACCGGCCTGACAAGAAGAACGCGCTGACCCGCGCCATGTATGCGAAGATGTCGGCAGCCCTGGCCGAGGGCGACGCCGATCCGGCGGTGCGCGTGCATGTCTTCCTCGGCGTCCCCGGCGCCTTTTCTTCCGGCAATGACCTTGCCGACTTCCTGGTCATCGCCACCGGCGGCGAAGGCGGCACCGAGGTCTGGGATTTCCTGATGGCGCTGGCCAAGGTTGAAAAGCCGATGGTGTCGGGCGTCGACGGCATCGCGGTCGGCATCGGCACGACGCTCAATCTTCATTGCGACCTGACCTTCGCCACACCGCGCACCATCTTCCGCACGCCTTTCGTCGACCTCGGCCTGGTGCCTGAGGCGGGCTCCAGCCTGCTCGCGCCGCGGATCCTCGGCCAGCAGGGCGCCTTCGCCCTGCTTGGTCTCGGCGAAGCTTTCTCCGCCGAGCGCGCGAAAACCGCCGGCCTGATCTATGACGTCGTCGAGGAAGGCGCGTTGGAAGCCGCGGTTCTGGCCGCTGCCAACGAGATCGCCGCCAAGCCGCCGCAGGCGCTGAAGATCGCGCGCGACCTGATGCGCGGCTCGCGCGACGATCTCGTCGCCCGCATCAAGGTCGAAAGCGAGCATTTCCGCGAGCGCCTGAAATCCGAGGAAGCGCGCGCCGCGCTCACCGCCTTCATGACGCGCAAGAAAGCGAGCTGATCCACGACACTGTCAGGTTGTGGCAGCTTCGCGCGAAACTCGCGTCAAACGCGATTTTTGATCTGTACACCGCGGTTCTCGCGTCCTATCCCACGAACCGACGGGGCGGGGGCCTGGTCGGTGGAGAGGACATGGCCCGCAACATCGCTGCCAAGACGCAACCTTCCGAAACGATCTGGGGCATGCATTTGACGGATTGAGCGTCCGACATGCTTGCCGATGCCGCAAAGCCGCTGGCGCTGACCCTGAAACTCTGGTGGCGCTTCTGGCCGCAACTGGTCGCCATGGTGCTGCTGGGCATCGTGTTCGGTGACCTGTTCATGCAGATCGCCGCGCGCGCCGCCTTCCTCAACCACATGGCGGGGCTTGCGCTGCTGACGTTGGTCGCCCTGACGCAGCTCACCGTCACCGTCGCCATGTTCCAGACGCTGCTGCCTGCCCTGCCGGCGACACGTGCCGCGCAGCAGGCGGCACGCAGCGAAGCGTCCGGCGAGGTGCGCAGCGGAGGCGCGCGGCTGGCGCGCATGGTCACCGTCGCGCTGCTGCCGTTCTTCGCCTACTACGCGGCCTGGGGGTTCCTGGGCGACACGGTGCGGCAATATTCGCGCGTCACGCTCGACATGGCGCCGTTCGGCGAAAGCGCGGGGAACGTGCTCGATGTGCTGGATTCGCGATGGCTTGTCCTGTCCGTCGTGATCTCATGGTTGATCCGGCGCTTCGCCAACGCAATGCAGAAGCGCGGCGAGGCGCGCTCCTTCTGGCAGATCGTCGTGGTGATCTGCGAGACAAACTGGATCTTCATCGGTCTCTACGTCATCTCGCGCTGGAAGGACGAGGTCGTCGGCTGGTTGATGAGCCGCAACATCTTTTCCGTCCTGCAGGCCGCGGCGGACGGGATGGCCACTCCCATCGCAAGCGCCTTCGCCGATCCCATGGTTCCCGTCGAGGTCACGTCCGTCGACACGACGGCCAGGCTGGTGAACCTGTTCTTCTATATGCTGCTGCCGGTGATCTGGCTGGTGCTGGCCGCGCTCATCTACGGCTACGACGTGCGTGACGACAAGGAACTGATGCGCGCGCATCAGCGCGTCGAACGCCTGGGCGCGCGCTACAGCACCATTCCGAAATTCCTTCGCGATTTCGTCGAACACTTCATCAGCGGCTATCGCTCGCGCTATCTGCCGATCGCCAACGGTGTGCGCATCACGCTGAGCTCGGGCGTTGTGCTGGTCGTCACGCTGATCGTCGGCTACCGGCTGGTCGACTGGCTTGCCGCCTGGGCGTGGCTGGGCACGACACGCCTCATCGGCCCGCATGAGCTCGACACCTGGCAGGTTCTCTCGCATGGCGTTTCCTTGCTGTTCGGCAGTCCGTTCCAGGACTCATCGACCGGCATCCTCGTCGAGCCGCTGCGCATCTGCTTCCTCGCCGCGATCCTCGAAACCGCATTCGCGTTGCCGAAGCGCCAGACCAGTGGAGGCGCGCAGCCCACCGGTCCGAAAGGCGCGGCGGAAGTCGAGGCGCAAAATGCTTGAGGCCGCCCGCTCGCGTCTGAAAGCCTGGATCGTTGCCGGTATAGGCACCGCGGCGGCGATTGCCGTTGCCGGTGTCCTGGGCGCCTTCGGCGCAAGGCACGAGCCGATGCCCGTTCTGGCGCAAACCAGTCGGATCGAAACCGGCCAGTGGCTGCTGCAACCATTGAAGGCCTACGTCACCGACGGGAAGCATGCTTATGGCGCGCCGCTCCAGCCTGGCGGGAAAGCGCTCGTCCTCGAAGTCGAAATGACCAACCGCACGGCAAAGTCCTCGAAGGATTATTTCGAGATCCTGCGAGCGAGCCAAACAGCGGCCGATGCCGCGACAAAGCCTTTCATCGTGCTGATGCGCGACGCGACGCTGTCGCCGGAACTGCATCCCGGCATGCCGGAGCGCATGGCCTACATCTGGGAAATGCAGCCTGGCGCGGTGTCGCCGACGAGCTTCGACCTGACGGTCATCGACAAGACCTATAAGCAGCGTGACAACCTCTACGGGTTGCCCGGCTGGTTCAATCCGACGCCGATCGGCACGCTGACGCTTGCGGTCGGTGCCGGGCCGGACACGGCGCAGGTCCAGCCATGATGCGGAAGATGGCCAACGTCATCCTGCTGCTCCTCGCGACCGCCCTCTGTTACGGCCTGCAAGTGTCGAAGCCGCACTATGCCGAACTGATCGGACCGATCCCGGCCTACGGCAAGCTGGGCGATGCGGTTGTCGGGCGCGGCTTCGAGGCGCGCGCCGCCAAGGTGGCTTTCGCGCGCAACCTGAAGGTCGACAGATATGGCCAGACCAAAGTGTTCACGACTGGCGGCATCTGGGCGGTGGTGACGGTCGAGTTTGCGGCAAGTGCGCAATCGACGACGGTGGCGGTCGCTTCCTGGCGCGGTCCGACGGGCCTCGCCTATGACCAGACCGAACGGCTGTCCTTTGCCGATGGCCTGCTTCCCGTGGCCATCGATCCCGGCCTGCCAAAAAAGGCGAGGCTGATCTTCGAAGTACGGCCGGACGAGGTGAGCAATGCCACATTGCTAATCTCCGAAAAACTGATGTCGGCGCTCGACTCGCAGGCCGAGATCTCGCTCGGACCGGTTGCTGCCGGAGCTGACGGCTTACCCGCCGAGACTGTCGACACGCTCGATCTGACGCAGCCGATCTGAAGGGGATGGCGCCAAATGACGGCAAGGAGTCTGGATTGGGAGAGCGGGCAGGGCGAACGGAAATGGCGTCGCCGCAGCCTTTGGGCTCTCCTCCTGCTCGTTCCGCTGGCACTGGCCGGGCAGGCCTATGACAGCGTCAAGACGCTGCTGGGCGGCGAGGATTTGTTTCCGCGCCAGGTCGCCTGGGGACAGAGCGCGCATTTCGGTGGCAGCGACTGGAAACTGACCGATCTGCGCGGCGCCTTCGGCATGTCGAACCTGCCGCCGGATTCGGTGCCGGTGCTGGCCGACTTCTCCGTAAAGGTTGGCGATCCCGATCTCCAGAAACTCTGGCTTGGGTGCAAGGTGATGCTGATCGATGCCGAAGGCAGGCGCTGGTCGCCGACATCGCTGGTGTCGCTGAAAGCGCCGGGCGATGTCCACACCTGCGTGTCGGCGATCTTCTCCGGCGCCAGACGCGGCGATACGTTGAATTTGCGTGAGACGTTCCTGGTGCCGAGGCAGGCGACCAAGACGATACGCCCGGCGGTCGGCCTCGCCAGCGAGAGGCCGCATTTCCTGTTCTTCCAACTAGAGAAGGATTGATCTCCGGCGCATCCAGCTAGGGATAGAGCCGCGCCTTGTCCCAGCCGCCTTCCGCGTTGCGCGAGAAGACCAGCCGGTCATGCAGGCGGAACGGCCGGTCGTGCCAGAACTCGATCGACTGCGGCACGATGCGGAAGCCCGACCAGTGTTTTGGCCGAGGGATCTCGCCGATCGGGTAACGCGCGGTGTATTCGGCCACCGCCTTCTCCAGCGCGAAGCGGCTTTCCAGCGGCCGTGACTGTTTCGAGGCCCAGGCGCCGATGCGGCTGCCGCGCGGCCGCGTCGCGTAATAGGCGTCGGCCTCGGCGTCGCTGACGATCTCCACCGGGCCGCGCACGCGCACCTGCCGGCGCAGCGACTTCCAGTGGAAGCACATCGCCGCCTTCATGCTGCCAAGAATCTCGCGGCCCTTGGCGCTTTCGAAATTCGTGTAGAAGACGAAACCGCCTTCATCGAACCCTTTCAGCAGCACCATCCGCACGTCAGGCATGCCATCGGCATCGACGGTCGCCAGCGCCACGCCGTTGGGGTCGTTGGGCTCGCTCCTGGTCGCGTCCTCCAACCAGGCGGCAAACAGCCGGAACGGCTCGGCTGCTTCGGTAAAGTCACTCGTTGTTAACTCAGTTTCGCTCATAGTTTTCCAAATTCTTACCGTAGCCGGAGGACATTGCCTGTTGTCGCGCATCATGCAAGCTTTTGACAGCAGGCAAAGGGGCGTTATCGCTTCGGCCAGCGTCAGGCTGATGGTCGCGGCCATGGCCCTGCCGCTAGCCGCTTGCGGCGCCGGCGGCTTCAGTCTGGAGAAGGCGGAAATCGACCGCTCGATCGTCACCGCCAGCGCGCCTTCCTCGCCCGCCGCGCCGGCGAGCGGCGATGAGGACTCGGATCAGACCACCATCGGCAATGCCGTCTCATCGGCCGACATCCGGGAACTTGGCGGCCAGGGGGTGCCATGGGCGAATGTCGGCACCGGGTCGCGCGGCTCGATCACTGAAATGGTCGAACTGAAGGACGCCGGCCTGACCTGCCGCCGCTTCACCGCCTCGCGCGAGAGTTTCGACGGCGTGTCGCTGTTCAAGGGCCAGCTCTGCATGGCCGCCGCCGGCGGCTGGCACATGCAGGAATTCAAGGCGCTCTGAATTCAGTCGCCGATCGCGTCTTGCGCCACTGGAATTTCTTCCTATGCGAGCGCATATAGGAAGCGACCATGAACTCATTTTCTCTTGCAGGCAGGATTAATGCGCGACCCCTATGAGGTGCTGGGCGTTGCCAAAAACGCATCGGCGAAGGACATAAAATCGGCGTACCGCAAGCTCGCCAAGAAGCATCATCCGGACCAGAATCCGAATGATCCCAAGGCGAAGGACCGTTTTGCCGCCGCCAACCAGGCCTACGAGATCGTCGGCGACGAGAAAAACCGCGCCGCATTCGATCGCGGTGAGATCGACGCCGACGGCAAGCCGAAATTCCAGGGTTTCGAGGGCGCTGCCGGCGGTGGCGACCCGTTCGCAGGCTTTCGCCGACAGCAAGGCCCGGGCGGCGCGCATTTCGAATTCCGCTCGGGCAGGCCGGGCGGCGATCCGTTCGATGGCAACAGCGACATCTTCAGCCAAATCTTCGGCGACGCCTTCTCCGGCGCCCGCGGCGCCGGCAGGAGCGGCGACCGCCGTCAGCCGGTCCAGGCCGCCGACCTCAACGTCACGCTCGACGTCACCATCGAGGAGGCCGCCACCGCCGACAAGGTGACGGCGATGTTCCCCGACGGTCGCAAGATGGCGGTGAAGCTGCCGGCCTATGTCGAGGACGGCCAGACCATCCGTCTGAAGGGCCAGGGCGAGCAGGGACCGGGCCAGCCGGGCGACGC
>NZ_RZOF01000580.1:0-1926 GCF_003998955.1 Mesorhizobium sp. M4B.F.Ca.ET.017.02.2.1
GGGCTGAACGTCTGGATGGCGTCAGGCGCTGCGCCGTTCAGGGGGCAGCGCATCGAGCAGCTTTTGCAGCTTGGCGATCGAGTTCTGCTCGGCAAGCGGCGTGTAGACGATCAGCCGCATGTCGGAACCGTCATCGATCGACAGGCTCATATGCTCGAACACCATCGCACCCGCGGTCGGATGCCGGACGTGCTTCACGCCGGTCAGCTTTCGCGCCACGTCGCGCCGCGGCCACCAGTCGCGGAACTCGGGGCTTGAGCGCATCATCAACGCGATCAGCCGGTCGAAATCCGGATCGCCGACATATTTGGCGCTCTCCGCCCGAAACGAAGCCAGCACCACGCGTGCGAGTTCCTCCCAGTCGACCAGCAGGCGGCGATGGTGCGGGCTGGTGAACACCATGTGGACGATGTTGCGGGCATCGCCCTCCAGCAACCCATAATCGCCGAACACGGCCACCGCCGCCGGATTCCAGGCCAACACGTCCCAGCGCCGGCCGACGACATAGGCCGGCTGCAGGACGAGGCTTTGCAGCATGTGCAGAAGCGCGCCGTCGACCTTTTCCGGCGCCGCCAGGCGCCGCTCCGGCTGCTGGCGGCCGGCAAGGATGAACAGATGACGCTTCTCGACTGCATCGAGGCGCAACGCCTCCGACAGCGCCGTCAGGACTTCCACCGAGGGGCGGACGTCCCTGCCCTGTTCAAGCCAGGTGTACCAGGTCGTGCCGACGCCGGCGATCATCGCCACCTCCTCGCGCCGCAGCCCCGGCGTGCGCCGGCGCGCGCCGCAGGCGATGCCGGCGGTCCCGGGCGAAAGCCTTTCGCGGCGCGAGCGCAGGAAGGCGCCAAGCTCGCGCCGGCGGCTGTCTTCCGGCGAGTGGGAGATCGCATCCATGGGGTTTATTATAGCAGTATTGATACCAGGATAAAGTTTGAACTGTTTGGGATGCGCGCCGCGCCCCATCTTGCGTTCAGAGCAAAACATGGAGGCTCTGAACATGGACTTGAAAGACAAGACCGTCCTCATCACCGGATCGACCGACGGCGTCGGCCGCATGGTCGCGGAACGGCTCGGCGCAAGCGGCGCCCATGTCCTGGTGCATGGCCGCGACGCGGCGCGCGGCAAGGCAGTCGTCGCTGCCGTCGAGGCCGCGGGCGGCAATGCCGAGCTTGTCGTCGCCGATCTCTCGTCGCTTGCCGAGGTCAGGCGCCTCGCCGAAGCCGTGCGGGCCAGAACAAACCGGCTCGACATTTTGATCAACAATGCCGGTATCGGCACTGCCGGCGAAGCGTCGAAAAGGCAGGTCAGCGCCGACGGCTACGAGCTGCGCTTCGCCGTCAACTATCTCGCCGGCTTCCTGCTGACCTCGGAGCTGCTGCCGCTGCTCAAGGCGAGCGCGCCGGCGCGCATCGTCAATGTCGCCTCGGCCGGCCAGCAGGCGATCGATTTCGGCGACGTCATGCTGACCCAAGGCTACAGCGGCGTGCGCGCCTACTGCCAGAGCAAGCTGGCGCAGATCCTGTTCACCGTCGATCTGGCCGGAGAGCTGAAAGGCAGCGGCGTCACCGTCAACGCGCTCCATCCGGCAAGCTACATGGACACCACCATGGTCCGGCAGGCGGGCGTCACGCCGTGGAGCTCGGTCGAGACCGGCGCCGACGCCATCCTCAACCTTGCAACGTCGCCGGCGCTCGAGGGCCGCAGCGGCCACTATTTCGACGGCCAGCGCGAATCCCGCGCCGACGCCCAGGCCTACTACGAAAAGGCCCGCCGGCAGTTGCACTCATTGAGCCTCGAACTGATCGAGCGCGCCTCAGCCACAACCAGGGAACAACAGTCATGAATGAGAAAATCGAACATTGCGTCATTATCGGCGGCTCGTCCGGCATCGGCTTTGGCCCCGCCAGGGGGCGTGGCGGTCCCGCC
>NZ_RZOF01000581.1:0-1923 GCF_003998955.1 Mesorhizobium sp. M4B.F.Ca.ET.017.02.2.1
TGCCTGACTATCCAAAGCTGGCTCAGCTCTGGTGGCAGGCGATCGGCGATGCCTCGTCCGGCGCCAAGAGCGCGCAGGAAGCCATGGACTCGCTCTGCGCCGAGCAGGAAAAGGTCATGAGCCGCATCGAGAAGTCGGGCGTCCAGGGCGATATCGGCCCGAAGATGGCCGAAGAGCATGACCTCGAGTTCTGGAACAAGGACGCCGTCTCGAAGGGCAATCTCGCTCCGCAGTTGAAGATCGAGAACGAGAAGGAAAAGCCGATCACCATCAACTACGACGAACTGGTGAAGAGCTGGCAGAAGTAAAATACTGCAACTACAGTTTGCCGGGGCATCGTGCCCCGGCAAACGCCTAGGAGCGGCCGGTGATCTACTCGCTTTTTCGGCGTACTGAACGCTGGGCTCCAGCCACAACCGGTGAGCATGGCGAGCCTCTCTTCACTCCGGAATTCGCCCTCGAACTGACGAGGTTGCACCTTTCAGGCCTTGGAGATGAAAGCGGAGCCGCGAGCGAAGCCTCCCCGGATCGACTGAAGCAAGTCCTGCAGAGCCCGGAGTTGCGGCTGGCCTATGAACTCGTCCCAGAGATCATTGCGGAATATTCGCTGCGAAAGCTCTCCGCTCCCAAGGCGTTTGACTACGTGCTGAGCGACCGGCATGGCCGGGCCTATGCCTTCAATGTCGCACGGCACCCGGTTGTCAGACCCGTCCATGACGCTCTGGCGCGCCAATTGCTGCCTGCGTTCACTGTGGAAACTGTCGGAAAAGCCTCCAGCTACGCCGCCACCGTTTCCAGTGCATTGAACGCGGGGCAGCAACTGGAAAATCTGTCCGTATGCGTTGCCCCGATTGGGCTGGGCCTTCACCGAGACAAGCTTGAAATCAAATAGGGTTGCCGAACTTGACCAAACACATTCTCGCCATCGACCAGGGCACCACATCGACCAGGGCGATCCTGTTCGACGGTGAGATGAAGGTAGCCGGAAGTGCTCAGCAGGAATTCACACAGCACTATCCGGCGTCCGGCTGGGTCGAGCACGATCCCGAGGAGATCTGGTCCAGCGTTGTCACCACAATCAGAGGCGCGCTGACGAGCGCCGGTCGTGACCCCTCGGATGTCGCCGCGATCGGCATCACCAACCAGCGCGAGACCGTCGTCATCTGGGACAGAGCGACCGGCGAGCCGATCCACAACGCGATCGTCTGGCAGGACAGGCGCACGGCGCCAATCTGCCAAAAGCTCAAGAAGCAAGGGCTGGAAAAGACGTTCACGAAAAAGACCGGCCTGCTGCTCGATCCCTATTTCTCCGGCACCAAGATCGCCTGGATGCTGGACAAAGTGAAAGGCGCAAGGAAGCGTGCCGAGAAGGGCGAGCTGCTCGCCGGCACCATCGACAGTTTTCTCATCTGGCGGCTGACCGGCGGTCAGGTACATGCCACCGACGCCACCAATGCCTCGCGCACGCTGGTCTACAACATCGAGAAGAATGTGTGGGACGACGAGCTGCTGTCGATCCTGCGCATCCCGGCCGCGCTGCTGCCCGAAGTGAAGGACTGCGCCGATGACTATGGCGTGACCGAGAAGGGCCTGTTCGGCGCCGAAATAAGAATCCTCGGCGTCGCCGGCGACCAGCACGCGGCGACCATCGGCCAGGCCTGTTTCGAGCCCGGCATGATGAAATCGACCTACGGCACCGGCTGCTTCGCGCTGCTCAACACCGGCGCCGATCTGGTGCGCTCGAAGAACCGGCTGCTCACCACAATCGCCTACCGGCTGAACGGCAAGACCACTTATGCGCTGGAAGGCTCGATCTTCATCGCCGGCGCCGCCGTGCAATGGCTGCGCGACGGCATCAAGGTGATCGGCAAGGCCGAGCAGAGCGGCAAACTGGCAGCTGAGTCTCGTCCGGCTCAACAAGTC
>NZ_RZOF01000582.1:0-1896 GCF_003998955.1 Mesorhizobium sp. M4B.F.Ca.ET.017.02.2.1
CCTGGCTTTGCGGAAAATCGTCTGTTCGGTCAAGGGCGCCGTCCGGTCTGGTTGCTGCGCCAGTCGTCGCCGCTCGGCCGGCCAAGGTCAATGCGAGCCGGCCGAGAAACTGTTTCTTGCCGATGACGCAACCGGCGATCGCCATTTTCGCGCCAGGGTGGCAACTTCCAGGCCCGAATCCGCACAATCCCGCCGGCATATTCCGCTATCGCGGAAGTTCCGCTTCGTTGCCGATATGCGATGGTGTTTTCGCGGCGGTACGAGCCGCCCTGGTCGACGCGGGCCCGAAAGCACCCCAACATGCGCCCCCGCGGCCCCGTCGACCACGGCCGGCTCTCTTCAAAACGGCCCGCGCCATTGGCATGGCGCGGTCGTAGAGGGTTTTGGTTTCGATTGGTTCACGGAATGTCCGCTGGACGTTCCGCAATATTATCCAATTCGAAAATGCTGCTGTTCGAAAAATGCCAAGGGCAGCATCGACGAGATTGAGTGGTGGCAGCCCCCCGCTCCGCCGGTTAAGGCGCCAACAATGCGCTCAGCCGGCGGAGCCACCAGCTGCAAAAGCCTCCTTCGCGAGAGCCTGGGCAAACTCAGCCATCAGCGCGCCGTATTCCTCCATCGCCGGCAACGCCGCGTAGCTGTGCACGGCGGGCGTCGCCGCAAAGGGCAGTCTCTCGCTGGTCCAGGTCTCGACAAAGGGCGTGAACCAGCCTGGATCGTCGAGCATGGTCGGGCGCAGGTTGACGAACCAGTCGAGCCCCTCCGGCCGGGTGAACATCCAACTCATGCAATGCGGGCAGAAATAGTGGTGCGATGCGCCGTGCAGTCCGCCAATGACCGGCTCGCCTTCGGTGACCACGAAGGCCTCGCTCGGGATCGCCGCACTCAGCGAATAGGCGCTGGCCGCCATGCGCTGGCAGCCGGTGCAATGGCAGGCCATGGTCAACAGCGGCGGGGCGGTGACCCGCAGCCGAACGCGGCCGCAGCGGCATCCGCCTTCGGCGGGCAGGTTGAGGCTTGGCATGGTGGGGCCTCCCCGGGTTGGTTGAAGGGCGCCTGCCTTCTCCCTTCCGGGAGAGGGTTCAGCGTCCGCTCAGCGTCGCCGCCGTCGCCAGCTTCGCGCCGGCCTCTTCGAAAGCCGCGTTGTGGCGGGCGATGATCGCTGCGGCGCTCTCGGCAGGCGTATCCAGCGTCGAGTGCGCGTCGGACACCACGGTGACGCCGAGACCTCGCGCCATCGCGCCCTTCAGGGTCGCCGCGACGCAGAAGTCGCTCTGGGCGCCGAGCAGGATGACAGCGCCGGCGCCCTGGCCGGCCACCCACTCGCCAAGTGCGGCATTGGAGAAGGCATCGCCGACACGCTTGCCGAAGGTCGGCTCGTCATCGGCCTGGCCGAGCCCCGGCCATACCGGCCAGCCGCTCGCGCCCGGCGCCAGCGGATCGCCTTGCGGGCCGTCATGGCGGATGAAAGCGACCTTGCGGCCGGATTCTCGCGCCCAGTCGATCACCGCGCGGGCACGGGCGACAATGCCCTCCGCGTCATGGATCGGCGGCTCGAAGCGGCCGTCGAACATGCCGGTCTGGAGATCGATGACAATGAGCGGAGCAAGGCTGGATTCTGGCATGGGCGGGAAGATAGCGTGGGTGGAGGGTGGGTCAAGGATGGATGCTTCACCCGAAGGCGGAGATTGGCGAAAGCGGCGATGACAAATGATCTCCCCCTTTGTGGGGGAGATGCCCGGCAGGGCAGAGGGGGGCGCGAAAGATCGCGGCCTTCGATCACTTGTTCCTCAGAACCCTAAATCGTGCGCCGTAAGATTAGCTGAGAAGTCGGCGGGGCAGCGCCCCCCTCTGGCCTGCCGGCCATCTCCCCCACAAGGGGGGAGATTGGCAGCT
>NZ_RZOF01000583.1:0-1861 GCF_003998955.1 Mesorhizobium sp. M4B.F.Ca.ET.017.02.2.1
ACCTGGTCGCGTATGTCGCGCAGATCAGCGGCGCGTGCGCGGAAATAGTCCTGGTCTGACGCGTCGTAGCCGGCGATTTCGGCGTCGAGCGACGCCCGCCATGCGACATCGGCGGCCTGGCCGGAGCCGATCGAGGCGAAGGCCGGCGCGCTCAGCGCATCGTCCTGCAGCATGGCGATATGGAATTCCAGGATGTCGGCGGCATCGCCGTCGGCGGTTTCGATCATTGCGCTGAGCCGGCTTACCGCCTTGCCGATCGCGGTCTCCAGCGCCGCAATCTCCTCCGCCGCGCTCGACTTGCTTGTGTAGGCGGCAGGCGGCCGGTCGAGATCGAACAGCGGCCCTTCGGCATAGCCGGCGGAAGCCGGGATACCCTCAATGCGCATCGTCCGCATTCCTTGCGGCCGGACGGACATGCAAGTCGGTCTCAAGCGGACCGGGCATGGTCCGCATCCTCGTCGAAATCGCGCTGCACCAGGTCGACCAGCGCGTCGACCGCCTCGCTCGCGCGGTCGCCCTTGGCCCGGATGTGCAGCAGCGTTCCCTTAGGCGCCTTGGCCGCCATCACCTTGACGATGCTCTTGGCGTCGAACCAGGGGCCGTTGGCGGCGACGGCAACCTCGACCTCGGCCGCGAACGATTTGGCGAGCTTGGTGAACTTCACCGAAGGGCGCGCGTGCAGACCCACGGTGTGGGTGATCAGGACGGTGGCTTCGGCGGATGCGGACATTCAGTCGGTTCCCGTTCATTCACGACGGCGACAATTCATGCGCCGTCGCCACCACTTCCTTGAGCGAGGCGCCGCCGGACGCTTCCGTCGCCGCCATCACCGCGCCCTCGACGATCGGCGCGTTGCAGACCACGATCTTATGCGAGCGCGGCTCGCCGATCATCTCGACCGCCATCTCTGAGTTAGTCTCGGCGCCGCCGAGATCGACGAGGATGGCGACGCCTGCCTCCGACCATGCCTTTTCGATCGCGCCCATGATCGCCTCGACGCTGGTGCCGAGCCCGCCATGGCCGTTTCCGCCGCACCATGCAAGCGGCACTTCGTCACCCACCATCTGGCGCACCATGTCAGCCGTGCCCTCGGCGACCAGCGGCGAATGCGACACGATGACGATACCGACATTGCTCATTGGTGGTCCTCGACGGCTTCAGCGATTGCGCGCACCAGCAGCGCGGTCGAGCGCGCCCCGGCGTCCATATGCCCGATCGAGCGGTCGCCCAGGAAGGAGGCCCGCCCGCGCAACGCCTTCATCGGCACCGTGGCGTCCGCCGCTTTGTCGGCGGCATTGGCGATCTCCTTGCCGGTCCTGCCTTGCGCCAGCGCCTCATACACCGGCTGCAGCACGTCGAGCATGGTTTTTTGTCCCGGCTGCGATTTGCCGCGCGCCGCAACCGCCTCGATCGCCTTGCCCAGAGCCGCCGTCAGCCCGTCGCGGTCCGGCGCCGCCGGCAATTCCTTGCCCAGCGCCATGAACAGCGTGCCGAACAAGGGGCCGGAGGCGCCACCGACCGTCATCACCAGCTTGGTGCCGACCGCCTTCAACGCGTCGGGCAGCGGCTTTGCTGCGAAAGCGTCCGCCTCGGCGCGCACGGCCTCAAAACCGCGCTTCATGTTGAGGCCATGGTCGCCGTCGCCGATCGCCTGGTCGAGCGCGGTTAGTTCTTCGGCATGCGCCGCGATCGTGTCCGCCGCCGCCGCGATCAAGCTGGAGAAATCGGATGCGGCCATTGCCTGTCCTTCAAGCCGGGGCGAACATGGCGGCAACGGCCGCGAACACTTCCGCTACAGCAAAGGCACCGGGATCGGCGACGCCGTCAAGCTGCCGGCCGATATAGGCGGAGCGTCCGGCCT
>NZ_RZOF01000584.1:0-1833 GCF_003998955.1 Mesorhizobium sp. M4B.F.Ca.ET.017.02.2.1
ACCCGCATATGGACGTGTCGTCGAACATGGGCTTCAGCCTGTTGTTGAAGAAGGCCGAGAAGACGACCATCGATGGCAGGGTTGGCGCTGCCGCCAAACGCCTCGGCCTCGACAGTTTCCTCGGCCGCCTGCCGCGCCAGCTCTCCGGCGGCCAGCGCCAGCGCGTTGCCATGGGCCGCGCCATCGTGCGCGATCCGAAAGTCTTCCTGTTCGACGAGCCGCTCAGCAATCTCGACGCCAAGCTGCGCGTCCATATGCGCGCCGAGATCAAGGCGCTGCACCAGCAGCTCAGGACCACCTCGGTCTATGTGACGCACGACCAGGTCGAGGCGATGACCATGGCCGACCGCATCGTCGTCATGCATGACGGCTACGTGCAGCAGGTCGGCCATCCGCTCGAACTCTACGACCGGCCGGTCAACACTTTCGTTGCCGGCTTCATCGGCTCGCCCGGCATGAATTTCTTGCCGGCGAAGGTCGCCAAGGCCGGCAAGGTCGATGCCGTGCTCGCCGACGGCCAGAAGCTCAGGCTGCCGGACGGGCTGCCTCTGGAGGATGGCGATGCGCTCACCATCGGGTTGCGGCCGGAACATATCCGGCTGGCCGACGATGGCGCGCTCAAGGCGGAGGTCGAAGTGGTCGAGCCGCTCGGCCTGTCGACGCAGTTCTATGTCAGGCTCGCCAACCAGCAGGTCTGCGTCTTCGTCATGGGGCGCAGCAACGTCAGGCCGGGCGACATTGTGCGGCTGTCGGCCGATCCGGCGGCGCTGCACCTGTTCGATCCGAAAGATGGAAACCGGATCGGGTAAGCCGGCCGATCAGCGCCAGCGGAACGCGTCCAGCGTATAGTCGGGGTACGCGCCTTCGCGGTCGAAAAGCGCGCTGAGGTCGTCGACGTCGGCCAATATCCCCGACCGCACCAGCGCGGTTGCGATGCCCGCGCCGGCACCGCCGGCGATGTCGTGCTCGATGCTGTCGCCGACACAGACCACGCTGCCGCGATCTGGATTGCCGGCCAGCGCCAGCGCCGCCTCGTAGATCGCCGGATAGGGCTTGCCGATGCGGGTGACGCTGCCGCCGAGGCTTTCGTAGAGATCGGCGAGTTCGCCGGCGCCGAAGCGCGGCCCGACCGCCGTCAGCATGATCCGGTCGGGATTGGTGCAGAAGCACGGCACCCGCCGCGCCGCAGCCGGAGCGAGCAGAGTTCGATAGTGCTCGAGGTCGTAGCGATCGCCTTCGCTGGCGGAAATCAGCACCAGCTCGGCGTCGCTGCCGGTGTCGGTCAGAGCAAGCGGCAGCCCGTCGATCGCCGAGCGGTCATCGTCGCGGCTGATCAGCAGGCATTTCGTGCCGGGCTTGAGCGCGCCCGTGGCCGCCATGTCGTGGAAGGCGCGCCACGCCACCTCGCCGGAGGAGACGAAATGATCCCAGCTTCCAGCTTCGAAGCCGAGCTTCAGCAGGCGGCGCTCGTTCGGCTCCGCCCGCTTGCCGGAATTCGAGATCAGGATCACCGCCTTGCCGGCGCGCTTCAGCGCGGACAGGGTCTCCACCGCGCCGGGATAGGGCTGCTGTCCGTCGTGCAGCACCCCGAACTGGTCTAGCAGGAACACGCTGTAGCACTCGGCCAGCGCGGCAACCCCGTCGAGATGTCTGGCCTGTTTCGCGCTCACAGCAGCCCCGCTTCGCTTGCGCCCTTGAGCGCCAGCCGCGCCGTGCCGGCGGCGGCTTCGTCGGACAGCGCGGCCAGGAAATCGACGCCGAGCTTGCGCTGGCGGATCGCGGTCCAGGCGGCATTGGCGGCGCCGCCGCCGACGCTGCGCACCGAGGTCAGTT
>NZ_RZOF01000585.1:0-1825 GCF_003998955.1 Mesorhizobium sp. M4B.F.Ca.ET.017.02.2.1
GCATCTGGGTCTGGATCTTCTCGACGACGTCGCCTTCCTGGATCGTGTCGTGCGTCACCTTGATGCCGGTGATGGCCGAGAAGGCCGGCGCCAGCACCTGCGCTTCATAGGAATGGGTGGCGATGGTTTCCGAGACGACCTTGATGTCCATGCCGGCAAACGGCTTGGCGGCGTCGATGAACCACTGCATTTCCTTTTCCTGGTCGGCGCGCGAAAGCGTCGACAGCGGACCGATTTCCTTGTCCAGGAAGGCCTTGGCCTCGTCCATACCGGCATAGGCGTTGCCTGCCCCGAGCAATAGGACAATGGCGGTCGTTGATGTTAAAACTTGCCGTCGCATAAGTTTCCTCCACATTTAGGTTTCAAGTGCGATCTGGAGCGGCCGCCGGCACGCGACCGCTCCAACAGTTTCCCCCTCTATACGTAGCGGAACACGCCGATGGCGTAGACTACGGAGAGAGCGAGAGCCCACCACAGGTTGGGTCCAACCAGACCCAGCCAAGCGAGATGGATGAAGGCGCTGCCAAGCAGCGAAAGGAAGAGACGGTCGCCGCGCGTCGTCTCGAAGCGGAGCACGCCTATGCGCGGATTGCCGCCCGGCGAGGCATATTCCCACGCCGCCATACCGCAAAGCAGCAGGAAGACGGTTCCGAAGAAGGCCGCCGTCGGCCAGGTCCACGCCATCCACGAGAGGTCGAGGTTCATGGTCATACCCTCCCCAGGGCGAAGCCCTTGGCGATGTAGTTACGGACAAACCAGATGACCAGCGCGCCGGGGATCAGCGTCAGCACGCCGGCGGCGGCGAGCAGGCCCCAGTCCATGCCGGCGGCCGAGACGGTGCGGGTCATGGTGGCGGCGATCGGCTTGGCGTCGGTGGTGGTCAGCGTGCGCGCGATCAGCAGTTCCACCCATGAGAACATGAAGCAGAAGAAGCAGGCGACGCCGATGCCGCTGGCGATCAGCGGCATGAAGATCTTCACGAAGAAGCGCGGGAACGAATAGCCGTCGATATAGGCGGTCTCGTCGATCTCCTTCGGCACGCCCGACATGAAGCCCTCGAGGATCCACACCGCCAGCGGCACGTTGAACAGGCAGTGCGCCAGCGCCACCGCGATATGGGTGTCGATCAGGCCGAAGGCCGAATAGAGCTGGAAGAAAGGCAGCGCGAACACCGCCGGCGGCGCCATGCGGTTGGTCAACAGCCAGAAGAACAGATGCTTGTCGCCGAGGAAACGGTAGCGCGAGAAGGCATAGGCCGCCGGCAGCGCCACGGCGACCGAGATCACCATGTTCATCACCACATAGGTGATCGAGTTGATGTAGCCCGAATACCAGGACGGGTCGCTGAAGATGGTGCGATAGTTGGCGAGCGTCGGCGCATGCGGATAGAGCGTCAGCGACGAGACGATCTCGGCATTGGTCTTGAAGCTCATGTTGATGAGCCAGTAGATCGGCAGCAGGATGACGATGATGTAGACCGTCGGCACGATCCACCACCAGCGCGATTCCTCGCCGCGGCGCCGCATCAGCCGCGCCACCTCGTCCTGCGACAGGGCGCTGCTCAGCCCTTCCGAAACCGCCGTCTCGCTCACTCTGTTTGTTCTTTCGTTGACGCCGCTCATCTCAGCGCTCCGCGTCGTAGTTGGTCATCACGGTGTAGAAGACCCATGACAACAGCAGGATGATCAGGAAGTAGACCAACGACATGGCCGCCGCCGGACCGAGGTCGAACTGGCCGAGCGCCGTCTTGACGAGGTCGATCGACAGGAAGGTCGTCGAATTGCCGGGGCCGCCGCCGGTAACGACGAAAGGCTCGGTGTAGATC
>NZ_RZOF01000586.1:0-1819 GCF_003998955.1 Mesorhizobium sp. M4B.F.Ca.ET.017.02.2.1
GCCTCGACCGCGAGGGCCGCATCGACCTGCAGTTGCGCATCGAGGCGCTTGGCAACGAACTTGGCCGCGTCGACGGCAATATCGGGCCCAAGACCCGCCAGGCCATCGGCGACTGGCAAGAGAGGAACGGCCTGCCGCCGACCACCTTCCTGACGCGCGAGCAACTGGCCTTCCTGGTGGTCCAGACCGATCCGATGATGGAGGCCGTGCGTGCCAAGCACGCAGCCGACCAGGCCCGTGCGGCGGCGCCGAAAAAGCAGGTCGTGCAGAAGGCCCGCACGCCGAAGGCGGTGGCGCAGAAACCCCGCAGGAAGCAACAGCAGGTCGTTCAGACGAGGCGCAACCGCGACACGCTGGTCGGCCGCGAGGAACCCCCGCCGCCCCAGGACAACAACAACGACTTCCTGACCAAGGCGCTGATCTTCGGCACCGGTGTGGCCGTGGGCGGTGCGCTCAAGAACTGACGCGCCTGCGTCCTACGGCAATTCCAGGGATTGCGTAGAAGCAAATAGTTAGAGCGGTTCTCTGAACCACTCTGGACTGCATGTCGGCCCAAGCTACTGCGTGCTGATCCGCATCTCCACCCGGCGGTTGACCGGATCATAGGGATCGGGGCTGCGCGGGTTCTTCTCGCCCATGCCGATGGCCTTGATGCGGGCAGCGTCGACGCCGTTGGACGTCAGGAAGGCGGTCACCGAGCGTGCCCTTCGCTGCGACAGTCCCTCATTGTAGTGGACCGTGCCGGACGCGTCGGTATAGCCTTCGACGACGAAGCTGAGGGAGCTCAGCCGGCTGTCCTTCAGCGCCTTGGCGAACTCGTCGAGTTCCGCGCGCGCCGTCGCGTCGAGCTCGGCCGAATCCAGTCCGAAATTGACCAGCATGTCGAGGCCTGCCTGTTTGGCCGGGGCTTGCTTCGTCTCGCTCTTGCTCTTGCACTCGTCTTCGCTGCCGACGCAAATTCCGCGCGAAGCGCCGAGTTTGCCCTCACCGGCAAAGAACTTCACGATATCTTCCGATTTCTGAAGCGGATCGGCAAAAGCCTGGCCCGACACAAGCGCGATCGCCAACACTAAGGCTGAATTGCCCAATTGCATAACCGTTACTCCCGTCTGAGCATCCGATTTCGCCGGCCGGATCATATCAAATTCCGGAGCAATTGTCTGTCGGCGACATCGAAAATATACGGCATTGCCGACAGTGGCCGCTCCGCGGCCGAGCAAGGCTTGACCGTTGCCTCGCCGGAGGCTTGAGTGGTGTTGTCCCTCAGCGAAGGCGTGGCAGCCATGGCCAATGAGCTCCGATTCAAAACGGCACGGGATCTTTTCATGGCTTGTCCCGCTGTTGCCGAGGACATGAGCGCCCTTCCAACCGAGCAAGCCTCGATCGAGTTCTGTCGCGCCCTGCTCGCCGGGCCGGTGCCCGAGGAGGCGATCACATTCTGCGCCTACCTGCTTGCCGAACGGGCCGCGGTCTGGTGGGCGCATGAGTGTCTGAGCCACCTGACCGACCTGCTCGACGGGCAGGATCAGGAACTGCTCATGCTTGTCGGCGACTGGGTCAGCGAACCGGACAATCCCCGGCATCATGCCGGGCTGAGCAGGGCCGCGGCGATGCCGCCGACAACCCCCGCCGCCTGGATCGCCCTGGCGGCGGCATGGCGCGGCGACGGTTCGGCCGCGGAAACCACGGCGCGGCCTGTCGCGCGGCTGTTCCCCGCCGCCCATGCGGTGAATGCCGGGATTCTGTCGGGACTGGCGCGTGTCGCTCTCGCCGATCGCTTTTCCGTGCTTTCAGCCTTCGTCGAACTGGGCATCCAGAC
>NZ_RZOF01000587.1:0-1810 GCF_003998955.1 Mesorhizobium sp. M4B.F.Ca.ET.017.02.2.1
CATGAAAGTCTTGTAGTAGAAGCCGGCCGTCAAGAAGGGCGACAACAAGTCATTTATCGCCAGTGCGTCGAATCCGAGCGAAGGCCAGCGGTTCTGGCTTCGCGCCTCCAGCCCTTCGAACAGCTCCACCACCGCGGCTCGCGTGTTCGGCTCCTGCCGTGCCCCCGTTCGCAGTTCGACGAGAGCGTTCGGTTCTTCCGAACCGGCCGAGAGAACCCCGCGCGGGCGGTGATACTTGAAGCTGCGGCCCATCAGACGAACGCCATTGGCCAGCAGCGCCGAGGCGAGCGTGTCGCCGGGATGGCCCTGGTAGCGCTTGCCGTCGAAACTGAAGTTCAAGGTCTGCGAGCGGTCGATCAGCCCTCCGGTTAGCCGTGTCATTTGCCGCACCTCGTCCGCGAAAGGGCGACATTGCGGGCCAGCTCCGCACCGAGGACTTCATGGGTGACCGTGTCGCGCGTGACCACCAGCCATGACCGGTCGCCCTGCTCGTGGAACCACAGTTCGCGGTGCACGCCCGCCGGGTTGTCGCGCAGGAAGACGTAATCGCAAAAAGCGGCCTCGGCATCGGGCGCGGAGGGGTCTGGACGGTCGATGAGCCGCGCGTCGCCCAGATAGGTGAATTCCTGCGCATCGCGCGGGCCCAGAAGTGGATGTGGGATCAGCATTGGACCGCCTCAGTGGAGATTGGGCTGGGCACCGGCGCCGCGCTCGTCAACCACATGGCCGCGTGCGAAACGGTCGATGCGGTAGGCGCGCGCGGTCTCGTGGGGTGCGCCGGTGGCAAGAAGATGGGCGAAGGCATAGCCGCTGGCAGGCGTCGCTTTGAAGCCGCCATAGCACCAGCCGCCGTTGAAATAGAGGCCATCAATTTGCGTGCGGTCGATGATCGGCGAACCGTCCATCGACATGTCCACCACCCCCCCCCACATGCGCAGCAGCCTCGCCCGCCCGATCATCGGCATCAGCGCCATACCGCCTTCGGCGACGTCCTCTACCACCGGCAGGTTTCCGCGTTGGGCAAAGGAATTGTAGCCGTCGATATCGCCGCCGAAGACAAGTCCGCCCTTGTCGGACTGGCTGATGTAGAAATGGCCTGCCCCGAACGTGATCACACCGGGAATGGTGGGTTTGAGCCCCTCCGTGACGAAGGCCTGCAAGACATGGCTTTCGATCGGAAGCCGCATTCCAGCCATTGCCATAACGCGGCCCGAGGACCCCGCCACCGCCACCCCGACCTTGTCGGCGTCGATATAGCCGCGCGATGTCTCCACGCCACGCACCTTGCCGCGATCGAGCCGGAAACCGGTCACCTCGCAATTCTGGATCAGGTCCACGCCGTGGCTGTCGGCCCCGCGCGCATAGCCCCAGGCCACGCCGTCGTGCCGCGCGGTGCCGGCACGCGGCTGCATCAGGCCACCTTTGATCGGGAAGCGCGCGTTCTCGTAGTTCAGGAACGGAACCATGGCGCGCAGTTCCTCTCGACCTAGCAGCCGGGCGCCCGCACCTGCTAGCATCATGGAGTTGCCGCGGCGGCGGAAGGCATCACGCTGTGCATCCGTATGAAACAGGTTGATGATGCCGCGCTGGGAAACCATAGCGTTGAAGTTGAGTTCCTGCTCCAGTCCTTCCCAGAGCTTCATCGAGAACTCATAGAAGGGCTCGTTGCCAGCAAGCAGGTAGTTCGACCGGATGATCGTCGTGTTTCGCCCGACATTCCCGGATCCGAGCCAACCCTTCTCCAGCACGGCGATACGGGATCGCCCGAAACTCTTGGCCAAATAATACGCTGTCGCCAAGCCGTGACCGC
>NZ_RZOF01000588.1:0-1809 GCF_003998955.1 Mesorhizobium sp. M4B.F.Ca.ET.017.02.2.1
CCATCGCCAGGAAGGCGATGACGCGGCGAACCGGCATATGGTCGGCCGGTAGGGCGGGTGCCGCCGGCCGTGCCGGTATCGATCCTGCGGTGACGGTTGCGGTTGCCATGTCATGGCCTCCCTGCGGCAATTCCAGGAAAGGCGTGCGGGGCTTTCCGTCCGGAATTGCGTCAAAACAAATACTTGGGCTGGCTGGGCGGCCCGGCGCTCGACAAGCCGCCGGGCCGCCCCCCAAAAGTGCCTAGTTGGCAGTCGCGGCCGGCGCGGTGCGGCTGTCGGCGGCGACGATGACGCTGAGGCCGGCGCGCAGCTTGCCGGTCTTCAGGACGTCGGCCGGCACGTCGATGCGGACCGGAACGCGCTGCACCACCTTGGTGAAGTTGCCGGTGGCGTTTTCCGGCGGCAGCAGCGAGAACACCGCACCCGAAGCCGGCGCCAGCGACGACACCGTGCCTTCGAAGCTCTGGCCGTCGATCGCATCGACCGTGATGCGAACCTTCTCGCCGGCCACCAGATGGCCGAGCTGCGTCTCCTTGAAGTTGCCGACGATGTAGAGCTTGTCCATCGGCACGACGACGGCGAGCTTCTGGCCGGGGCTGACGAGGTCGCCCTGCTCGACCGAGCGGTTGCCGACGACGCCGTCATAGGGCGCCTTGAGGACGGTGAAGGACAGATCGCGCGCCGCCTTGTCGCGGCCGAGCTGCAGCGAGGCCAGCGTGCTTGCGGACTCCGCGCGCTGCGCTTCGAGCACACCGATATTGGCCTGCGCGGCGGCGATCTGCGCGTCGGCGCCGACAAGCGCCGCCTTGGCCTGGTCGAGCGCGGTTTGCGCGTCGTCGAGCTGCGCCTGCGTGCCGACATGGGTCTTGAGCAACTGCGCCGCGCGGTCCTGGGCGCGCGCCGCATTGTCGGCCGCGGCCTGGTCGGCCACCTTCGACGCCTGCGCCTGCTGCAGCGACGCTTGGGCGGCCTTGGTCTGCGCGTCGATGCGGTCGAGCGTCTTCGCCAACGTGGCGATCTGCGCCTCGGCCTGGGCAACGGCTATCTTGTAGTCGCCGTCGTCGATGGTCAGCAGCGGGTCGCCGGCCTTGACCTGCTGGTTCTCGCTCACCAGGACCTTGTCGACATAGCCGGAAATCTTCGGCGACACGAACGACATGTCGGCCTGGACATAGGCGTCGTCGGTTGAGATCATGAAGCGGCCGTCGGTCCAGTAGTCGTAGCCGTACCAGCCGGCGGCGCCGAGCAGCCCAAGCCCGATGATGGGCAGAAGCAGCGAGCGCACCGAACGCTTCTTTTTGGCGGGCGCCGCGGCAGGGGTCACGGTGGCGGGCTGCGGAAGCGCTTCCGGCGCTTCGGTCGATGGTTGGACCTTGGCGTTGGGAAACGTGCGGACTTCGGCGGTGGCGGGCGCGTTCGAGGACATGATATCTCTCAGCAGGTTTATATGAGGAAATTCTGTTATACTGAACCGTTCGGTTCGATCTGGAGATTGACTTAGCGCTAAAACAGGCCCATATCAAGAGGCAATCGAACCGGTTGGTTCGAATTATTTTGCGAGGTGTGACTTTTATGGGCGAAACAGTGTCGGACCCCGGCAACGACCAGTGCGACGTGCTGGACAGCCTGCGTCGCGGCCGCCCGGCGGCCGGGCAGGATCCGGTCAAGCGCAGCCAGATCATCGAGGGCGCGCGCCGTGTCTTCATCGACAAGGGCTTCGAGGCCGCGTCGATGAACGACATCACCCGCGAGGCCGGTGTCTCCAAGGGCACCATCTATGTCTACTTCGCCAACAAGGAAGAGTTGTTC
>NZ_RZOF01000589.1:0-1777 GCF_003998955.1 Mesorhizobium sp. M4B.F.Ca.ET.017.02.2.1
CGCAAGGCCGTGCCCCCCCCCGCCGATGATCACGTAGTCATAGGCGGGCTTGGGCTCAGGGTTGCGCCAGAGCGGCCGCCACCCGGTGTGACCCTTGAGCGCTTCAGCAAAGATGCGGAATCCGGAAAACTTCATATCAAGTACTCCTTGGACCGCCGAGACTATGTCACGGCAAGGGCAGTGAGGTGTTTTCAAAATTGACTCATGTGTGCTTTTGCCGGACATGGGCGAACGATGTGGATGATAGGATTTTCAACGGGATGATTGACGGGAATCTCGGCAGCCCGCGGCGATACGGTTTCCTGCTGATCGAAGGCTATGCCCTGATGTCCGCAGCCTCCGCGGTCGAGCCGCTGCGCGCCGCCAACCTGCTTAGCGGGCGGATTGTTTACGATCTGAACTTCATGTCGGCCAAGGGCGGGTGGATGCGCAGTTCCGTCTCGGGCGCGTTCGAGACCGAACCTGTTTCACAAGCAGGCACTGATTTCGATATTCTCTTCGTCGTCGCCGGCGGCAACCCGCTCACCTATCGAGACGACAGGATCCTCGCTTGGCTGCGCCGTCTCGCCCGGTCGGGTGTGCCTTTGGGCGGAATCTCAGGCGGAGCGGCAATCCTGGCGGCAGCGGGTGTGATGTCGTCACGCCGGTTCACAATTCACTGGCAGCACATTGATGCAATGCGGGAGATGTATCCCGACGCACTCATCGAACGGCGGCTGTTCGTCATCGATCGTGACCGCTTCACCTGCGCGGGCGGCATGGCCCCCCTAGACATGACCCATGCGCTGATCGCTTCAGATCACGGTGTGGAATTGGCCCGTGCGGTCAGCGATTGGTTCATCCATACCGGCATCCGGCAGGCCGAGGCCCCTCAGCAATTGGACCCAATACGCAGGTACGATCTGCGCCATCCCGCTCTGGTCGCCATGGTGCAATTGATGACAAGCCACATTGCGGACCCGCTGAAGCTGGACGATCTGGTACACTTGAGTGGTATTGGGATGCGGCAATTAGAGCGGTTGGCAACGGAACAGTTAGGACAGAGCGTGATGCAGTTCTATCGGTCTTTACGGTTGGAGAAGGCCGACGAGATTCTCCAACAGTCAAACCTGCCGCTCGTCGAAGTCGCGCTGGCCACAGGCTTTTCCAACCGCAGTCATTTCTCACGGGCCTTTCAGGCCCATTTCGGCGTGGGTCCCGCAACCCACCGCAAACAGCGCCGCCATAGCGAAAATTATCACGCCAGGACGCATTTTGGGGGGCGGTCAAGTGTAGACTAGGAAAGGTCTCCACAACCTCGAGCTTCTCGTCGGCCAGACGAAAACTTTTTACGCAATCCTCGAGCCGAGATGTTCTCGCAAGAGGATGGCCTGAGCGCCTACTTGGCAATCTGGTCGCCGAATAAAGCGAAGCTGTCCTCGTCTTCATCCAGACGGCATCGACAATCTTCGACATATCGTCGACGAGAGCAGGGCTACATGACACTCCCCCAACCCGCCTCAGGAAAATCTTCCGAGACCATAGCGGCCTTGGCCGTTTGGATACCAGTTATGTGCTTGCCCGTCCGTCTCGACGAATCACTGGAACGCTTCGGAAGATCGGGCCAGTTCACGCGCGGCGTCTTCTTCGGCATATCGCCTGCCCCGTCGAGAGAGGGCATCCAGAAGGGGCCCAAGGCCTGCCGTTTCGAGGTTGCCTATTGCCGAGAGGATCTCGTCCTGCCACCGCGGGTGAACGTTCTCTCTGCTGAGGCCCTTGAATTTCTCCCAGATCTGAT
>NZ_RZOF01000058.1:0-23581 GCF_003998955.1 Mesorhizobium sp. M4B.F.Ca.ET.017.02.2.1
GTCAACGTCCTTGGATGCTCGACCACCATGGAGATGGGCGTTGACATTGGAAGCATCGAGGCGGTTCTAAACACCAATGCGCCACCGGCGATCGCTAATTACCGGCAGCGTGTCGGCCGGGCGGGACGGGCGCGTCAGCCGATCGCTCTTGGCCTGACGATTTGCAAGGATCGACCGCTCGACCGACTCGCGTTCGCAGATCCCGGCGCCTTCCTGGCGCGAGAAGCGCCCGCGCCGGTGGTCAGTCTCGAAAGCCCAACCATCGCTCGACGTCACGCCCACGCCCTTCTTCTTGCGCGCTTTCTGGCCACTCAGGGCGCCGAACTTCACAAACTGACGAATGGCGCCTTTTTCGGCCTCGGACTCAGCGCAGAAGTCCTGAATAACTTGCCTTGGCGTCGCTTCCTAGCATGGCTCGACGCCGCCGCTGCAGGTCTCAAGACGATGACATCGGATCTTGAGGAGGTGTTGCGCGGGACCCCCGTGCGACCAGACCCCGACCTCTTCGAAGGTGTCCGGGATACGATCGAGCGCATTCAGTCGGATTTGAGCGCGGAATGGGACGCACTAAGGGGCGATGAGCCGGATGCCGAAACCTCTGTGGTATCCAAGGCGCGGGACTTCCAACGTCGGAGGCTCCAGGGAAATTACCTTTTGGGTGAACTCGCCGGTCGCGGATTCCTACCGTCATATGGCTTCCCGAGCGACGTGGTGTCCTTCGTGACGGAGACTGGGGTCGAGCGACACAAGCGAGAGGACTCTGGCGAGAACCGCTTTAGTTCTCGAGGATACCCATCCCGACAACGCGACATCGCCATATTCGAGTATGCGCCTGGGCGGAGCTTGGTGGTGGACGGTGTCGTGCGAGAGTCCGCGGGCGTCACGCTGAATTGGAAACGCCCCGCCGATAAGGCCGGTGTGCGGGAGGTGCAAAGCCTTCGTCAGATGCGCCATTGTCAGTCCTGCGGCGCGTTACTGTCGGCGCCATCCGCCGTGTCTCCCGGCGCCTGCCCCGATTGCGGCAGCTCTGACTTCAAGATCATGCGATTCCTCGCTCCAGCCGGTTTTGCCGTCGACGCGCGCTACGAAGTTCATGATGACCCCTCGGACACCGGGACTTCAATGCTCGTCGACCCCTGGGTCTCGGCGCGCACTCTGGCTTGGCGCGCTCTCCCGGACCCAAACGTCGGGCGCCTCCGGACCGGCTCGGACGGTCTGGTCTTCTGGTTCAATCCAGGTCCGCACGGCCATGGGTTCGAGGTCTGCCTGCACTGTGGCCGCGCGGAAGCCGAACACCAAGCGGATGGCACCGGGTCCCTCGCGGGGCACCGTCCACTTCGCGGAGGCCCCCGTGCGGCCGACGAACGCACCTGCACAGGCGCGCCGGAGATCAACCCCTATGCCGTGGCGCGCCATCTACGACTCGGTCACGAAATTCGAACCGACGTCTGCGAAATACAACTCTACGACTGCGCCAGCCGTGAAGTGGCGCTGACGGTGGCTTTGGCGATCAGAGAAGCGGCCGCGCGTCGCCTCGGCGTGGATGCTGACGAGATGGGCTTTGCGGCGCCTCCCGCCATCCATCCTGCCGGCCAGCGCAATTGGACCGCTGCTGTCTTCGACCGGGCGAGCGGAGGCGCCGGCTTCTCTGCCACGATAGCTCGTGATCCCATCGGCATACTTAACGAGGCTAGAGACTTGCTGGACTGCAGCAAGTTGGGCCGTTGTGGCGATCCCGATGCAGTATTCGCCTGCCCTCGCTGCGTGCTCTCGGTTGATAGCCAACATGCGGTCGAAGGCACCGACCGGAGGGCAGCGCATTCCCTACTCACCGCCATTGGACGCAGTCTGGACCTTCCCAAGCGCTTCCGACTGTTCGGACCTGCCACCGAATATGAATCCGCACCTCTCCCCCAAGCACTCTCCGACCGCCTTGGGGACGATGCGTCGAATACACTGGTCGTGTTCATGTCAGGGCCTCCTGCAGAGTGGGAATTGGAGACTTGGCAAATGGCGCCCGTTCTGGAACGCTGGGGCGCTCGCGGGCGCGGGGTGCAGATCGCAGTCGACGCGAGCGCGCTGACCGCTACCGATGCCGTCACGCGTCGGAACGTGGTACTATGGGCTCAGCGCGCACGCGTCGACATCGTAGCGCGAAACGAAGTCGACAACGACGCCTGGCTGGCGGGTGTGGTCTCGACACGTGGGCTAACCGCTTGGGCATCATCGTCTGCATCCGCGAAGGCCGTGGGTATTGGTTGGGGCTCTGTCTCCGATGCTCCGGTGGTACGAGGTGCAACGGCGCTTGCCGCGCCGCGGGAGCGGCTAGATGTATCCGCCCTGCTCTCGGCCGGCGGCAGTGAGGCCATTTTCGAGATTGCTGATGAGCTCGACGGACCAGCCGCGGGTTTCGGTGCCCGGCTCAGGGCGCTGTTGCGCGCGCGCTCGACGGAATTAGCGCAGGTATTCTCTGCCCCGTGTTTGGAGATTCGCTATTCGGACAAGTACCTGTTCAATCCGCTGTCCATCCGTCTCCTGACGGAAGTGGTCGCCGCCTTCAGCGACTATGACACCAACGTCAAAGTGCAGACTCTCGCCGCCAAGACCGGCGGTGGGGCTCGTACAGGACCGTGGTTGCATAGGGATTGGGCCGACCTAGTTACGCGTACGGCGGTTATGGAGCAATCGCTTGTCGAGGTGGTGCCGAAAGTGCAGGTGTCACAAGTCCAATCCGCGCCGCACCGCCGTCGCCTTGAATTTCGAACGCCGCGTGGCTCTGGCACGATCTTCTTTGATCAGGGAATGGGCTCATGGCGAGTTACCGACGAACACCACGATCATGCTAGCTCAATCTCTGAGCAGGTGACGAGCCTTAAACGACCGTTCTCAGTTCTCAACGGTCTAGATGGGACGTTCCTTGCGGTGAGACTTGACTGAGAGTCGACTCCTCAAGGAATGCACGGTTCAGCGTGAATGGCGCGTCCGGCCAACTTTGGCGCCTGAAGGCAGCTGTTTTTGCGACGTTCGCCTATAGCGTCGCAGGCGGCTGCATCCCTAATGAGCACTGAGAACCATGACCTGTGACCATATAGACAACGACGATTATCCCGTTAGTTCACAGCGCAGCAGGATAATGCGTTCGGTACGGCAAAAGGACACGTCGCCCGAGATGAAAGTGCGATCGGCTCTTCATGCCGCCGGTCTGCGATACCGCCTTCATGTTAAGGGCCTCCCGGGAACGCCGGATCTCGTTTTTCCCCGGCGAAAGGTCGTGGTATTCGTTCATGGCTGTTTCTGGCATCGCCATCCGGGCTGCCATCTCGCGACCACGCCAAAGTCCAGGGTCGCGTTCTGGACGGAGAAGTTTAGGCGCAATCGGGAGCGTGACGCCGCTGCTGCGGGCGCACTTCGTTCGCGGGGCTGGGCTGTCGTGGAGGTGTGGGAATGCGAGATAAAGCGTAACGACTACCTGGAGCCGCTCCTACAAATATTGCGACTGGCGATAGATGCGCGGATGAGCCAACCACACCGCCTTCATCGAAGCTTTAACGCTAGTCTCAGACGGAAAACTTCCGAATCCGGAACGCGAGGTGCGGAGGGAGGATGAATTCGAATTCGTCGCCAAGGTGCAGCACCGTGGTGACCTCGAAGTGAAGCTGGCGATGGTGATTTGGACAGACCGTAATGACGTTTTGCGGCCCCAGCACATCAACGCTGAGTGTCGATACCTGCACCACGTGGTGAGCTTCGACATACGGCATACCATCCGGTTTGAAGAACGTGGCCCAAGCCTGACCCAAGACGTCGCAGCCCTGACACCTGGTTGTTCGTTAGCTTCACCATTGCTCCGATCGGCCCGCGTTCCACGTATCGGCTAATCCGGTGCTTGATGATCGGAGTAGCATCGCGCGTCAAATCCCACACCGCTTTGCGTATTTCGGGGTTTTGCAGGTCGGGTGCGCTTGCGAGTAGGGGCAGCTGATCAACGTTCGTACTAAAGTCGACAAGTGAGTCGATGAAGGCTTGTGCGGTGGCGGTACCGCCCCGCAACGCCGGTTCTAGTCTCGGAAGAGAAGGGCGGATGTCGAAAGATACCGCTAGTCGTAACTTTTATTGCCGGTGCCGGCAGATCGACGTTCCGACCTTCCGATCGTTGAAACGCTCCGGTGGATCTGCAATCTGAGTTCGCCGATATCGGAAACGTCGGATAGACGAATGGGATAGTCGGCCGTCTCCAATTTAACTCGACGGTCGTTCGGGTCGAGGTCGGCGAGGGCCTTACTGTCGACCCACGCCCCCTCAAGATTGCCACCGAGCACCGCGAGGCGGGCTAAGATGGTTTCAAGGGTCGCGATATAGTCCGGGTTGTAGGCGGGCTTGCCTCGGGAGACGCCGCCATTCGAGTGAAGCACGATGTCGACCCCGATGGCCGTTTCTTCGACCTCGAACTCTGCGTCCAGTATCTGACCATCCTCACCGAAAGCCGTCAAGACATTTTCCTCACGGCGCCGAGTGTTGGGCGAGCGACGCAGGGTTCCGATTCTCTGCCTCGCTAGCGATCATGCCAAGAATCTGACATCTATGCATCTTGTCGGGACCAAAACCTTATGTCGAACCTTTTACTGCAGTTGGCAGACCCGGACGAAGTGGCTGCGATCGTCGATGATGTGCGCCGGGAGGCTCGGTACGTTGTTACGGACTTTTCCGTCGAACTGGTGGTTTCGAAATTTCGCGATGAGGCCGAGACGGAAGGGGACATCTACGTTCCGGAGTATCAGCGAAGCCTCGCTTGGAACGAGGAGCAAAGCTCCTATTTCATCGAGAGCCTCATCCTCAGGGTCCCAGTTCCTCCGGTATTCCTCTATGACGTCGAGGGGCGCTTGGAGATCGTTGACGGCTCGCAACGGATCCGAAGCCTAGTACGATATTTGCGGGATGGGTTCGCGCTGAGAGGTCTCGAGAAGCTAGACATACTGAACGGATATCATTTCGCCGATTTGCCGCCCTCGGTGCAGCGGCGTCTCAACAACACGCCAATACGTTCGTTCGTCTTGGACCAGGGAACCGACGAAAGCACCCGTGTTGAGCTGTTCAGGCGCCTCAACACATCAGGAAAGCGACTTGAAGACGCCGAAATACGGAAAGGCGTTTACCGCGGTGCCTTCCTCGATCTGGTGATTGAAAGGGCTGCATCAGACCTCTTTAAGAGCTTGACGCCCCATATGGCCAAGGGCGTCGACGCTCGCAGCGAGCGTCAAGAGCTAGTCACGCGCTTTTTCATCTACTGCGACCGCTACCTGGCGTTCCGCCACGATGTCAGGAAATTCCTCGACTCCAACATGGACAAGCTGAACAAGTCCACTGACGAAGCGCGGCTCTCGGAGATGGGCGCCGAATTCGAGCGGACAATGCAGTTTATCCGCATGTACTATCCGAAGGCCTTCTATCGGCCGGATGGAGGGAAACGCGTTCCTCGTGTCCGCTTCGAAGCCATTGCCGTTGGAACGGCGCTCGCCTTACGGAGCGATCCGGCCTTAAGGCCGCCATCGGATGCATGGCTGCGGTCGAAGCAGTTCGAGGAGCTGGTGCGGACGGACGCCAGCAACAGTGCTCCGAAGCTCCGGGGGCGTATCGAATACGTCCGCGACAGCCTGCTCGGCCGTCCGTATGAGCGTTGAGGGACGCTTTCGCGTCCGCGCGCAGGACGTGTCCGAGTACCTAAAGTCTCTGCAGTCGCTGGAGCGTGTTTACAACATACCCGGCCGCAGTTTCTACCGCGCAACGGCGGCGATCACGGCGTCCCGCGCCTCCGCCTTCATCATGATGTACAACTGCATAGAGTTCGGTTCCCGAGAGGCGTTGGTAGGGCTGCGACAGGAGATCCTGGCAGGCGGTGGCGGCTTTATGGCTCTGAAAGACTACTGGCAGGAAGAGATAGCCCGAGCTCACTTCCGCGACCGGCTCACCCAGGGCGCCAACCACGACAGCCTCATCCGCGACGTGGCCAGGTTCGCGCCTGGGGTCGTGGACTGGAAATCAGACCTGCGCCGTCTGCCGTTTTCCGGAAATGTCGACAACGAGGAATTGCTACGCTTCGTCGCGCGGATCGAAAGCCGATGGCGACCACCGCGATCTTGCCTCGGCGGTTCCGACCTGGTCCTTATAAGACAGATGCGCAACACACTTGCTCATGGCGCCGAGACGTTCGAGACCGTCGGTTCCCAATTCAGCACTCAGGACATTACCGAGAAGTTTCGACGGACAAGGATCTTCATGGTCTCGCTCATTAAGGGGCTTGAGCGCTACAAGACAAGGCAGCACTACCGCCGCGTTTAGGCGGGTACTTCTTCGAGACCGCAGTGGGTCGCCAGTGCTCGCGCGAAGTCTTGGTTCTTAGTTAGCCCACTCTTCATGTAGCGGCGAAGAAATCCCTCGGCGGCGCGGACGGATAATGTCTGTGCATCGTTCAAGCCAAAGCTCGCGATCGAGACGCGGCGTTCGTCTGCCGGTCCTTCACCCGCCCCAGGTATGTAGCGTGAAGTCTGCTTAGGGCCACCCCACGCCGCGTTGTGCTGGGAAAGCGTCTCGGTACCGTGTTCCTGATAGGCAAGGCTGTGGGCTTCCGAGGCCACCAGACGTTGTCCGACCCAGGTCGCCACAGGCACGCTCACAGCGTTGCCAACAAGGCGCCAGCGCCCGCGCTCGCCCTTATTGGTGTCGCGGGCAGCCGCCGTCCAGCCAGCGGGGAAACCTTGAAGGCGTTCCGCATCCTCGATGCCAGGCGTCTGAAACAGTCCAGTTTCCACCGTCCAAATAGCAGGCGGTGAAGGTATGCTTAGGCCGGAGCCCCCTTTTAGGGGTGGTACTGCATCAGGGGTCCAACCCACGCCACGATTGCCCTCAGTCCAGTAAAATCCGATGTTGGCCGCCCAATCGCTTGCGGGCGCTACGCGGTCGATACCGTCGAAGAGGAGGTTTCCGGGGTCACCCTCCAACATGCCGACGATGAAAATGCGCCGGCGTCGATGCGGAAGCCCAAATTCCCGAGTGTCCAGCACGCGGTACGCCCAGCGGTAGCCGCGTTCGGCTAGCTCGGCGGTAACGTACCGTACTGCCTTGCCCTTCTGCAGATTTAGGGAGAACGCAACGTTTTCGAGAACTATAGTATTCGGCTTCTTCGGTGTAGCGTCGAGCAACCTGAACACGTGCGACACCAGCCCGGACTGGCTGCCGTCCAAACCAGCCATCCGTCCAGCTTGACTGAGATCCTGGCAAGGCCAGCCACCGACAAGGGCGTCGCACTTGGGGAGACGAGGCATGGCCGTGACATCGTCGACAAGACTGATCTCCGGAAAGCGGCTTCGCAAGACGGCCTGTGCCGCAGAATCCTTTTCGCACATCAGGGACGTCTTTAGGCCCGCTTTGGCGAAACCCACCTCGAATCCACCAATTCCCGAAAATAGGCTTGCGACGGTCTGATTCGACATGAGATTCTCCGAATCCCTTATCAGTTAACAGAGATCCGTTTCAAACTCGAGAAAATAAATCGCAGCTTGGCTAGCGCCAAGCTGGCCAATATGGCTCGATCGCCCATCTGCGCAGGCAGGGCGAAGGTCGTGTTTCAGGAAAGTCGGGGAATTCACTCAGAGTTCAAGGTAGAACTTTCTAGCCGGTTGGCCCGAAAGCAGGCCTGTTGAAGCGTCTGCTTCGGGTCACGTCACGAAGATACTCGCACCGAATTGAAGGTCCGTTATGGAAGATCCGAGGCCCGAAGCTTCCAGTCCGCTATCGGCCCCAAGAATGACGGGCTGCAATGCGCCATATCGGTCGTATAAAGTGCCCCCATCCGTTCCCGAAAGCCGTCGTCTGTTACCTGGCTCGTGAGCTGCCGGCAGTCTATCCGAGGTTTCGTTACAATTGTCGGCGGACATCTCGAACATCGTTGCAATTGACGCACACGGATATCTATTAGATGGCGGTAAATCGGACGGTAGCCGCTATTCTCGAGACGGCGGATTCTGCCATTGAGGGGGATGTACCGGCATGCGACTCATCCAGAACAAGGCGTCCGATGATCATCGGACCGCTGTCGCCCATGTTTTGGAGGGCGCTGAGCAGATCAGCATCGCCGTCGCCTTCCTAAAAGAGGGTGGCGCACGGATCATCGGGCTGCTCCTAGAGGCACGCCTGAAGCAGGGCGCTAAAATTGAAGCTTTCCTCGGTACTGATTTCTACATCACCGAGCCAAAGGCGCTCGCGCATTTGCTCGCAATAAAGAAGCGGTTCGGGGCCTTCGAAATGTTTCTTGCAAACGGCAAGACCGCAACCTTTCACCCGAAGTCCTATGTCGGACGAAGCGAAGGCCAGGTTCGGTGTCTGATCGGGTCAGCGAACCTCACGACCGGCGCCCTGACAACAAACGATGAAATTTCAATCCTGGCGACCGTGAACTCGGACGAACAACTGTCGTCGGATCTGAAAGTCACCTTTGCCGATTTTCGTGAGAGCGGCAGCTTCCAAGAACTCGATGACCTGGTGCTTGGGCAATATGCCTCGCGACACAAAGACGCCGAGCGATTGCGACGCAAACTTGAGAAAGAGCTCGAAGACAACTTCGCCGCACAGTTCGATCTGCGGCGCTTGAATGGCTTCCTCCGCCAGTACCGCGCAGACAAGACCGAACGTTCCGCGCTGGCGAAGCGCCGGACCGATCGGGACAAGGCATTGAAGGTTCAGCAATTGATCGCGGATCTCGGCAACGCGCCGAGGATTTCGAAGGAAATGAGGAGCGTCTTCGCAGAGAATCTAAGCAATCTGATTTCTTCAAGAGAGCCTTATCAACATCTCTGGCATTCCGGCGACATTCATCGACGAGGGTCGGCGGCACTCGATCATCCCAAGAAGACGATCACACTGTTCGCCGCGGGCAGGAAGGCAGCCAAACTCGCGCCAGAACGGGGTTACGAGCAGATGCGTCAGCTAGCGCTCGGTATTCCTGGCGTGGGCGTGAATATGATCACGGCGATTCTCTGCACCTTCGCCCCGAAGCGGTACGCTGTCTTCAACGGCAATACCTCCGGCGCCCTAGCGGCGATCGGCATTGGCGCGCCTCGAAGTCCAACTGTCGCAACGCTGTCGGCCGAACGATACACGCAATTGTGCGCTACCATCGACGCGCTGCGGAGGCGCATCGGTGGCGCTGATTTCACGGACGCCGACGCGTTTCTCAACTGGCTGTATTTCAAGACGAAGCCTTCCAAGCGCGCGCATGAGGGAGGCGCCCCAAAAACCTCACCTTGCGTGTCGCGGCCACGCCAAGTTGTCCGGCAGCACCGCGCCTCTAATCGGCCGTTCAGGCAGAGTTTGCCTTCACCGAAAGCGGGCAGTCCGTTCGAGTGAACCACATGGCCCATAGTGCCCCAATCGAACGAATCTCGCTTCTATGGCGTGACCCGAACGGCGCTCTCAGCACGCCCACGGCATCAGAGTTGTCAGCTGGAAATAAATGCGCCAGGTGAGTAGCGCCCCGAGCCCGCAGACGACAAGGATGATGCCAAGGACGAATCGGTGAAGTGTAATCCGGTTTTCCAGCTTGCGATAAAGAGGGAGGAACTCCGCGGCGACGACCGAGTAATCGCCCTTCAGCTTGGTCTTCTGTCGGGTCAGATCGTCGTCTATCGTCGACAGCGTCAGCAGCTGGTTGACGATGGCAAACGCCAGGAGGGCAACGAACAGCGTTGCACCGAGCGAGATGGCGAGGTTTGCCCAGAAATTCACGTCGCATTGAGTTGCGGGCTTGAGCTGCGTGGCGATGATCACACTCGCGACGGGAATGCCCATTATCTGGTTCTGGATGTCATGGAATGTCTTATGGATCTTACCGGTGTAGTCCGCGATGGCCTCTTCCGCCTTCCCCCGGATCTTGTCGTACGAGAACTCCGACGCGAACAGCCTATAGCTGTCCTCGCACTTTGTGACGAAGTCCCGAAAGTGTCGAAGAAGGTACCTGAAGCGCTCGCCTTCGGGATGGGTGCGACACGTCTCGATGAGCGTGGTAGCAACGATCGCAGCCTTCTGGTCCTTGTGCACCTTCTGCATGACGAAGTTCTCGAACTCGTCGACCAGTATGGAGTTTACGGAGACAAGGTCCGATGACCTGAAGTCTACACGGACCATCAGCCGGATCGAGCCGAGGAACAGCATCTCCGCCTGGTACGGGTCGAGAAACGCAGCCGCCTCTTTTAAGGTGCGGACCAGGCGCAATGCGTTCCGGTAGCGCGCGACGGCGTCGGGAACGACGGTATCGTTGTAGGCGAACCTCTCCTCGATCAGGTAATAGCGCTCCGGCTCGGCTATGCGGTTGCGACGGTTCTCGAGCAGCCGGTCGAGGGTGAGCGCGAGGAAGCCAAGTCCTGTGCGTGGAGCGCCGATTTCGACGCTAACTGTCGCGCCTATGACGACCGCCGACGCTGAGTCGACCGTGAATGCCGCGTCGTCGAAAGCCTTCTCATCGCTTTCAATCTGCTTCAGCGTTTCCACAATGCTGTAATCGCGGACCGTCAACTTTCCCGCGGAGCCATCTTTCGAGAACTCCGTGTTGCGGTAGAGTGCTATCAGCTGGTCGAACGTGATCATGAGGCTACGCTACTCCTGATCGTGTTCCAGTCTTTCGATCAGGTCGGGAGGGAGTTCGGTGAAGGTCAGGGTCTTCTTGTCGTCGTTATAGACGATCTTGCCGTCGGTAAGGGCTTGCCGATTGAATTCGACCGACCAGAGCCGCGTCTTCGCGGAGAACTTCACCATCGGCGACAGCGCTCGCTTCTTCGGAACGAAGCCGTCGCCAAGTCCGACATCCGGATCTCCGAGCGATTTGGCGAGTTCTTTCGGGTTCTCTGGAAAGAGCTCGTTGGAGAATGTCTCGAGATCCAAAGGCTCGTTGTCCCGGATGTATCGCTGGCAGATGTCGTACGCCTTCTGCAGGAAAGCTTGCTTGTCCTTCACGAAGCCCTTCGCCGGCTCGGCGAAACCGTTCAGCACGCGCACCAGTGTCCTGGTATCCTCGAGGTCCTGAACGGTGCTGTCGCAACCGAGGAACTCCTTGAAGTACTCGGCGACGTTCCCCTTGCCCTTTAGGAAGCCGATGTAACGGTCCGCCGAGTTAGTCCATGCCGTCATGTTGATCCGGCCGGCGAAGCGGAAGCCGTCGAGGTCGAGGTGTTCGACTGACGCGATGTCAAAGCTTTTGGTGAGCGCCGCACCGAGCTTGTCGTTGATGATCGCCACTAGCAGAAACCGTTGCTCGTCCTTCTCGAGATGCGCGAAAAGGACGTGACCGCCCGTCGCCCCGGGCTTTCGGCGCGCCTGAACGGTCAGTGTCGTCATCAGCTTGGCCGTGAGCGTGGCGAAGTCCTTGAAGTCGCCCTTCCGGAACTCGTCAAGATAGGTCTGTGCCGGATAGTTGTCGGAGCTTGCCGCGAAGCGCCCGTGAGACTTCGAGGCGCGGCTCGCATACATGGCGTGCAGCTCGCCGACCACGCGCTCCACCGTTTCCGAGACCTTGAGGTGCGCGTTACCCGACACCGTTTCAAAACTCTCGGAATTCCTCTTCAGGTCGTGCACCGCGACCTGAATGACCTGCTCGACCATCGAATCCTCCCCCTCGTGATGGCAGTTATGCGAGACGTGAGGGCCCGAACGCAAGTGTTCGAAGGATTAGCAGACCGAATATCCACGCCATGCGTGTCGAAAGGCGGAACGTCTTTCGATCCGCTCATGGCCTACGATCGCAGCGCGGTTTGGATCTTCTTCCACTCAGGAATTTCATCGAAATGGTACTTACGCAGCCTCGTGAAAAGATCGAACGCGTGAAGGGTTCTTAGGATTAAGAGCGGGGCATTGAACGACGCCATTAGCACGCCCGAGAGAGTATCTTGCCGTTCAGCGAGCAACGCCTTGAGAACGACGATCTCGTTGCCGGGGTCTACGATCCAGGCTCCGGCATTGGCAACGAAGGTCACCGACACGGAGTCGGCAGCCGGGTGACCGATCTCGCAAAGTTTCGCGTAGGAACGGCTTTATGCCGGGAATCTTCATTCCATCCACGTGGTCGACGTACTGGAAGGTCTGCATCGCCTTGCGACTGCCGGTGTCTTTTCGGTCTTCAGCACCTTCCGGGCATGCGTGAAGTGTATCAGCGTGTCTTCCAACTCCTTAGCGGACAGCATGGGCTCCCCAGCCTGACCCGAAATCTCGGCTCGTATCGCATCCTTGTTGTAGGCGAGCGTCCGGGCCACTGGTCCCAGGCTGTGGTTTATATCGCCTGCGGATTCGATCAGGCTTCTACACGCCGACGCGCAGCCATATAGACTTCCCGCCTCATGTTCGCGGACCGCCACCTTGATCCACCTGGACGTACGGAACACCGATGCGACCGAAGCCATATGCGCCCGGTACAGCATCTCCGTCCAATAGATGTGCCCCATGTACGCCCGCCCGATCGATTCGTCGCGAGCCCTGTATTCGAAATCCGACAAGTCCTTGAAAGTGTACCTGTCTCTCATCAGATCAGGCGCAATGTCGTTGACGATGCGGCCGTAGAGTTCGGAATTCTTCCGAACACTGCGGACTTTTCTTAATGTCCAGATCGAGAGCTGGTGTCGAGGGCGAAACTTGGACCATGCAGCGATCGTCTTTCAAACACATCCTAACAGAGAAGCCGGACGCCATGCGAAGCACGTCGGTGACCGGCTGCTTTCGTATCTTCATTCGCCAAGACCCGACCGCCTACTGTCGGCCCAAACGGGACGTCTGAGTAGTGGCTCGCTGATCGCCACTCCTGGCGCAAAGCTGCCAATCGTTGTGCGGCGCCCTCGTCGACTTCGATCGACGAGCCGAAATTGCCTTGCTCCATCTAAAGTTTGAGCGATGAGTTAAAACCGATATGATTAGAAATATCGGTTTCAGCACCAAAGAGTGGCAACTCTGCGACGGCGGTTTTTCGACGGTCCTCGGGATAACGGCTCCGATTTCGACACTGAGGGAGGGTGCGCAAGAGGGCCAGCGGGATGTCGCAGGTGGTTAGCCCCGGTCGTGCACAATGCAATGTAGCCGTCCACCGACTTGCCCCACGAGTCCGCTTAGAAACGCTCTCCTCCCGTGATCCACAGTCCACACGTTGCTACCAGTTTACGCCGCACGAGCTAGTCAGGCCGCTTCCGCTTAACGAGGCTCTTCTTATTTTAGCCCAACACGATCTGCTCGCAGCGAAATGGCAACTAGGATGCGGCTTTGTGCTTCGACACCAACCCGCCCGGAGTATCAGGACCGAGGCAGCGTCCATGAAGAGTGACGCAATCTCGTATCCCCCACGAGGGCTATCTCGTGAGGAAGCAGCTCGTTACATCGGTGTCGGATCGACGCTTTTTGACGAGATGGTTGCCGATGGGCGTATGCCAAAGCCCAAGCGCATCAATAGCCGCGCTGTCTGGGATCGTGTAGCCTTGGATATCGCTTTCACCTCGTTGCCGGACAAAGACAGCGGCCTTCAAGAGCTGTTGGAACGAAGCAAACGGGGCGTGGAAAAAAGATAGCAACTACGCTCGTTGCGTATACGCTGCAGGCGTAGTACGATGATAGCCCGTGCGGAAGGCATGATGTGAACGAGAATGAGAAACTTGCGCAAGACGTGAAAGCATGGCGGGCAAAGGAAGGGTTTACTGCCGAAGCCGCGGCCAAGGTACTGGGAATACCGAGGCGCACCTTTGAAGGCATAGAGCAAGGAAGAGGGTTTCGTTACCCGGTGCTCCTGCGCGTTGCCATCAAAAGCAAAACCCTTTCGCTACGGGCGAGTCTGAAAGGGTCCCCCGGACTGAAAGGAGCATTTGATGGCTCGGCCATTTAAGGATGCCCGTTACCCTGGGGTATCTTCGCGCCTCAAGAACGGCAAGCTAATCTATCGCTACCGCGCAAAGGGCATGCCTGAAATCCGCCTTCCCGGTAAGCCCGGCGATCCCGAGTTCGAGGCGGCTTACGAGAAGGCCACGCAGGGTCAAGGCAAGAAGGCAGTTATCGTCGATTTGCCCGGTCGGGCACTGCCAAAAACCTTTGGTCATGCCGCGCGCCGGCTTGAAACGACAATGGAGTGGTTGGGCTTTGATGAAGCCACGCAGCAGAAGAATGCGCGACTGATTGAGCGTTTTCTCAACCTGCCGGTCGATCCCAACTACCCACTCACCTGGCGCAATACTCCTGTTGAACATCTCGACGCGGATCGGCTTCGCGCCATCATTGAAGGCATCTTCAGGACGAACCGCACAGTCGCCAAACACACGTTGGTCGCCATCAAGAAGCTTCTATGGGTCGCGACCGATGTCGAAAAATGGATCAAGCCGCAGGATGATCCGTCGCTATCTATCCGCGTGCGGGTGCCCAAATCGACCAAGAACCCAGCTTGGCCAATTGCGATGCGCGAAAAGTTCGAGGAGCGACACCCCATCGGTACAGCCGCGCGCACCTGCTATGCACTGGGGTTCTGGCTTGGAAATCGGCGCGGCGATATCGCTGCTCTTGAGTGGGACGATCTTTTAACCGAAGAGATCGAACTGTTCGACGGCTCGCTGGTGCTAATCGAGGCCTTTGATTTCCGCCAGAAGAAGAACCGCAACCGCCATGGCGGGCGGGAGATGTTCATTCCAGTCGTAGACAAACTAGCAACGGCCTTGGACCTGCTCGATCGCTCGAGAGGCGGCACGGTCTTAAAGAACGCCTATGGCAGGTCATTCTCGGAAAAGAGCCTGACCGGCATGATGCAGCACTGGACGCGGCAGGCGGGAATTCCAAGCGGCTACACGCTTCATGGCCTGCGCCGCACCTTCGGCACCTACCTCGCTGAATGCAACATCCAGGCGCGCGCCATCATGGAGGCGATGGGTCATTCCTCCATGACGGTAACAGATGAGTATGTGCGTGAGGCCAATAAGAAGCGGATCGCGGTTGATATTGCTCGTGCCATCAACGAGCGCGAGGCCAAACGCGACGCCATGAAGCGGCGGGCAAACCTCCGCATCGTCAGATAATCAAATCGAGTCGGAACAAACCGGGACCACGGTCCTGCTTTGGGCCCATAATGGGCCCAAAACGTTTTGGGCCGAGGGCACTTTTTGTGAATAAAAACAATGGTTATGGTGGGCCCGGAGGGACTCGAACCCCCAACCAAGCGGTTATGAGCCGCCGGCTCTAACCATTGAGCTACAGGCCCCACGCGGCTGGCTTAGTGTTTTTCCTTCATCGGCACAAGGCTTTCCGGGCGGGCTGGCAGCGATCGCCCAAATCAGCCCATATTCGCGCTCTAGTTGCCAGATGCGACTGGTTCGCAGACCGAGGAGATTTTCATGACCAGACATCTTTTGCCCCTCATGCCGCTGGCGCTTGCTGCAGCCATCGCCTTCCCGGCGGTGGCTGGCGCCGCCGATTCGCAAGCCACGCCCCGCATCGTCGTGTCGGGCGAAGGCCAGGCGACCGTCGCCCCCGATCTCGCGCTGTTGACGCTCAGCGTCATGCGCGAGGCCAAGACCGCGCGCGCCGCGCTCGACGCCAACAACGACGCCATGGCCGCGGTTATCGCGGCGATGAAATCGGCCGGCATCAAGGACCGCGACCTGCAGACGGCGGGCATCCAGATCAATCCGCGCTACAACTACACCAACAAGCCGGACGGCAGCCAGGAGGCCGAACTGGTCGCCTACCAGGTGACCAACACGCTTTCGGTGCGCATCCGTGACATCGACAAGACCGGCGACATCCTCGACAAGGCGGTGTCGCTCGGTGTCAACCAGGGCGGTGGCATCACCTTCTCCAACGAAGACCCGTCCGCCGCCGTCACCGAGGCTCGCAAGAAGGCGGTCGCCGATGCCATGGCCAAAGCCAAGACGCTTGCCGACGCCGCCAGGGTCAACCTGGGGCGGGTCCTGGAGATCACCGACCAGAACATCGCGCCGCCGCCGATGCCGATCAACGCCAAGGCCTTCGATGCCGCGGGCGCGTCGGTCCCGGTGCAGGCGGGCGAGAATTCTTACGCCGTGCAGGTTACCGTCACCTTCGAACTGAAGTGAGCGTGGTCCGGCCGGCCTGCGCCGGCGGGGCCGGACGCAGGATCCGGCCGGTTGCGACCGGCGCCTGCCGCGCATGAAAAACCCCGGAGGACCAGTCCTCCGGGGTTCTTCTTGAGCCGCACCCTTCCGCCCTGGCGGAAAGGGGCTCTGCTAGGCGTTCAAGCCGGGGCCGGCTTGTGTTCCTCAGCGATAGATGATCGGGCAGCCGCGCACGTTGGCGAACACCACCACCACGCGATCGCCGTACTGGCGGCCCGCGACCTTGACCGTGCGGCGGTCGATGTCGACGATGCGGACGCGGTGCAGGCCCATGCGCTCGGCCTTGTCCAGCGCGCGGTCCGGCGAACAGCCGCGGCGGCGCCACTCGCGATCACGGCGATAGCCATCGTCGTCGTCACCGCTATAGACGCCGAAGCGCGGATCCTGGTTGTTGCCGAAGCCGAGGTAGAGGCTGTCAGCATGGGCGGCGGGGATGGCGGTAAGCGCGCCGAGGCCGACAAGCGCCGAAAGGGCTGCCGTCTTGATGGTGTTGAGCATTGTCTTCTCTCCTTGTTGAGGGCTCTCGCCCGTCTGGTGAACCGATGGTGCGAGAATGCGCCTGCCTGTCTGAACTGTCTGCGAACCGTCCATTCATCTTCGGTTCATCTGGCAAGTCATCGGTTGCGGGCGGCCGGACCCCAAACGCCCCACGGCCCCGCCGGTTCCGGCCGAGGCCGCTCCGGCGCGTGGTATTTCCTACCGGTTTGCGGCGAAAATCGGTTCAAGGCCGGTCAAGATGCAAACCATCCGGGTTCGTCATCAAGATGCGAACCATCAGGGTTCGTCAGCGAACCCGTCAGGGTTCGTCGTCGAGCATATAGTCGAAATAGTCGTCCGGCCCGGCAAGGTCGGTCTCGCTGGCCTTGACCCGTCCGCGGATCGAGATGCCGGCCTCGTGCACGGTTTCGGCGCTTCCCGAAACCAGCCTGTGCCACCAGTAGAGGTCATGCCCCTCCGCGATCAACCTATAGGCGCAGGTCCTGGGCAGCCAGCGGATGGTGCGCACATTCTGCGGCGTCAGCCCGACACAGTCCGGAACCCGCGCCAGCCTGTTGGCATAGTCGGCACAGCGGCAGCTTTCGGCGTCGAACAGCCGGCAACCGACGCTCGTCCAGTAGATTTCGCCGGTATCCTCGTCCTCCAGCTTCGACAGACAGCATTTGCCGCAGCCGTCGCAAAGCGATTCCCACTCGGCCGGCGTCATCGCCTCGAGCGTCTTGGTTTTCCAGAATGGCGCACCCATTGCGCGGATGTGGCCCCGGCCGGCGCCGAGGTCAAGCGCGGCAGTGGCATAAATGAGACATGCATCATATGAAAAACACGAAGTTGCCTTCAAAACGCCGGTCAATCGTCCTTCGTTGCCGCTAATGCCCATGCGCCGGAACCAATCCGGATGATGCAAGTTTGGGCAGGGATGGGACCCCATAAGGAGAATTTGAGATGAAACGCCAACCACGGATTCTGGCAGGCACGGCGATCGGCCTGTTGATGGCATCCGCGCCGTTGGGCGCGTACCCGCTGCAGGGTGGTGCCGTTTTCGGCCCCGCGCAGCATGCCGCAGCGCCATTGATTCTGGCGCAAGCGAGCTGCGCCGAGGGCGAATCGGCCGAGGCCTGCGCGCAGAACCAGCAGGCTGAACCGGAACAGCCCAAGAAAAAGAAGCGCGAGCAGCAGCAGCAAACCGAATCCGCGCCGGCCGAGCAGGCCGCTCCCGAGCAGGAACAGAAGCCGCGCAAGCGCAAGGCCGAACAGCAACAGCAGCAAACGGAACAGGCGCCGGCCGAACAGGCAGCACCTGCCGTCGAAGAGCAGCAGCCGCGCAGGAAGAAGCGCAACCAGCAACAGCAGATCGAAGCGGCACCGGCCGAGCAGCCAGCTGAGCAGGCAGCTCCGGCAAACGACGAGCAGCCGGTCATGCCGCGCAAGAAGAAGCGCGAACTGCAACAGCAGATCGAGGCCGCGCCTGCCGAACAGCCCGCCGAGCAGGCAGCTCCGGCAAATGACGAGCAGCCGATCAAGCCGCGCAGGAAAAAGCGCGACCAGCAGCAGATCGAGGCAGCACCCGCCGAGCAGCCGGCCGAACAGGTCGCCCCGGCAAACGACAACAACCGCCAGGACAACCTGCGCAAGAAGAAGCGCAAGCAGGATCAGCAGATAGAGGCTGCGCCCGCCGAGCAGGCGCCGGCCAAACAGGCGGCACCCGCCGGCGAACCTGTCCCGCAGGCCGAACCGCTTCCTCAGCCCACAGAGCAGCAGGCGGCTCCCGCCCAGGGCGATCAGCCTCTGGACAAGAAAAAGCGCGGCAAGAAGACCATTGGCGAACAGCCGGTGACGGGCGAGCAGCCGGCCACTGGAGAACAGCAGCCATCGACGGCCGAACAACCAGCCAATGGCGGGCAGACCGTGACTGGCGAACAGCCGGCACAGGGCGAAAATCCGGCGGCCGAGGGCGAAGCCCAGGCTGACAAGAACGCGGCCCCCATCCTCGACAGCCAGAAGGATGTCCTGCGCAAACGCAAGGGCAAGAACCAAAACGGCCAACAGGGAGGCGAGAATGCGAATGGTGAGCTGAGCAACCAGCCCGCCCAGCAGAATGGCGAGCAGGCGCAGGCACCGAAGCCGGCTCCGGTCGACCAGGGACCCCCGCCCACCGACGACAAGTCGGCCCAGCAAGAGATCAAGCCCGAGAAGATCGTTCCGGTGACGGAGGAAAAGGGCAAACGCGTCGAGGTAGCGCCCGATGAGAACGTCCGCGACCGCCAGCGCCCGCAAGGCGTCAACGTCCTCAGGGAACTCGGCGATCGTGTCATCCTGCAGTTCAACAACCAGACGATCGTCGAAAGCAACGACGCCCCACGCATGCACCGCGGCGCTAGGAATGTCTACTACGAGGACCTCTCGGGCGGTCGCAGGCGCGAAATCGTCGAACGCGACAACGGCATTCAGATCGTCACCATCCGCAATCGTTACGGCGACGTCATCCAGCGCTCGCGCATCACGCCGGAAGGGCGCGAATATATCCTGAGCTATGTCGACGAACGGAACTATGAGGACGATGGCGACTGGCGCGATCCCGGCGACGACCTGCCGCCGATGCGGCTCAACATCCCGCGCCGGGACTACATCCTGGATTCGGAGGATGTCGAGGATGAAGGCGACTACTACACCTTCCTCGAGCAGCCGCCGGTGGAGAAGGTCCAGCGCCTCTACTCGATCGACGAGGTCAAGCGCTCGGCCCGTGTGCGCGACATCGCCCGCCGCGTCGACCTTGACACGCTGAACTTCGAGTTCGGTTCGGCCTCGATCTCCGATGAGGAGGTGCAGAAGCTCGACGGCGTCGCCAACGCCATGGAGAAGCTGCTGAAGAAGAACCCGGCCGAGACCTTCCTGATCGAAGGCCACACCGACGCCGTCGGCACGCCGGAAGCGAACCTCGCTCTGTCGGATCGGCGCGCCGAAGCGGTCGCCGAGGCGCTTACCAACGCCTTCGGCATCCCGCCCGAGAACCTGACCACGCAGGGCTATGGCGAGGAGTATCTCAAGGTCGACACCTCAGGGCCGAACCGTGAGAACCGCCGCGTCGCCATCCGCCGCATCACCTCGCTGGTGGCGCCGGTGGCCAGCAGCGAGAATTAACGAGCTGTTCCAGAAGCATAAGACGGCTTCTGGAATCAGGGTGACAACAGGAGCCCATCCCGGTTTGGCCGGGATGGGCAACGCGCCACGGGTTTGACGCTCAAGGAGAATTGAGCCCCGATTCGGCCGGCTTCATTGAATTGTCGGATTGATGTACCCAGATTCTCGACAGGGCGTTCCCTGCCCTGTCCCGACTCCAGCGGGACACATGAGCCCCGCCGGTCCCTTCCGGCGGGGTTTTGTTTTGGCCTTGCAAACAACTGCGGGTTGCCTGAAAAAACGCCACTGAAAGCAGGAGCGGAACAGCGCATGAAACGCCTCGAACTCGCCATCGAATCGATCATTCTCGCCACACGCTGGCTGCTGGTCGTTTTCTATATCGGGCTCGGCCTTGCGCTCGCCATCTACGCGGTGTCGTTCGGCAAGAAGCTCTACGAGTTCGCTTTCAACGCCCTGACGCTCGGCGACACCGATACGATCCTGAAGATGCTCGGCCTGATTGACGCCGCCCTGGTCGCCTCGCTGGTGGTGATGGTGATCATCTCCGGCTACGAGAATTTCGTCAGCCGCTTCGACGAGAATGACGGCAAGGTGCACTGGCTGGGAACGATCGATGTCGGCTCGCTCAAGGTCAAGGTGGCCTCGACCATCGTCGCCATCTCGTCGATCCACCTGCTGCAGGTCTTCCTGAATTCCGTCTCCTACACGACAGACCAGCTGATGTGGCTGACCATCATCCACCTCGCCTTCGTCCTCTCGGCGCTGATGCTGGCCTATATCGACCGGCTGATGGGTTTGGCCAAAGGCAAGAAGGTTGAGGACTGAGGCCTCGCCCGCTGCCCCTCAGTAGATAGTTTTGATCTTGCTTTCCGTGCGGGCAAACACCTCGTCCGGCACGAAGAAGTCGCCGGCGAGCGGCCCTGTCGCGCCGGGCGCGTAGACGGAAAAATCGCTGACGCCCTCGGCGCACAACACCTCCTCGTCGATGTAGAAATTTCCGGTCGCTTCGCGCGACGGGCGCAGGAAGATCGCATGCGCGGCGTCGGCCATGATGTCGGGCGAACGGCTCATCGCCGCCACTGCCGCGCCGCCGAGCAGGTTGCGTACCGCGGCTGTGTCGATGGTCGAGATCGGCCACAGCGAGTTGACGGCGATGCCGTCCCTGGCGAACTCCGCGCTCATGCCCAGCGTGCACATCGACATGCCGAACTTGGCCATTGTGTAGGCGACGTGGTTCTTGAACCATTTGGCCTTCATGTCGAGCGGCGGCGCCAGATTCAGGATGTGAGGGTTCTTTGCCAACTTCAGGTGCGGAATGCACATTTTGGAAACCAGGAAAGTGCCGCGCGTGTTGATCTGGTGCATCAGATCGTAGCGCTTCATGTCGGTCTCCAGCGTGCCGGTGAGCTGGACGGCGCTGGCGTTGTTGACGCAGATATCGATGCCGCCGAACCGCTCGACGGTTCTCGCGACGGCCTCGGCGACCTGCGCCTCTTCGCGTATGTCGCAGAGCACCGGCAGCGCCTTGCCGCCGGCCTGCTCGATCTCCTCGGCAGCGGTGTAGATCGTGCCCGGCAGCTTCGGATGTGGCTCGGCGGTCTTGGCGGCGATCGTCACATTGGCGCCGTCGCGCGCCGCGCGCAGCGCGATCGCCAGCCCGATGCCACGCGATCCGCCGGAGATGAACAGCGTCTTTCCCTTGAGCGACATCTTTCCTCCGCTTCCTTGACTACATCGCAGGCGCGAACCTTTGCGCGGCAGGCGACCAGAGCGCAAGGCCCGACCCGCCGCGAGCGGGTTACGCTGCGTCGGGTCCAGAAACGAGGCGAGGCGTGAGCACCGGAAGCGCAGGACGCCACCATTCGCAGGCCGGCCTCACCGGAATATCAATAGGCCCTCAGACCAGAACCAGTCCCTGCCGCATGGCAATGGCGATCGCATCGGTGCGATTGGCGGCGCCGAGCTTGATCAGGATCGCCGCGACATGGAACTTCGCCGTGTGCACGGAAATGCCGAGGCGCCGGGCGATCACCTTGTTGGGCGCGCCTTCGGCAAGCAGCGCCAGCACTTCCGCCTCGCGCGGCGAAAGCGTTGGCCGGGCAGCGTTCGTGTCTCCCGGCTCCTCTTCGAACGGGTCGCCGTCATGGAAGGAGAGGTCGTCGTGCCGACCGGTCAGCGGCCGGTCAGAGCCCGAAATGCGGTAGCCGGCGGCTGCAAGCCGCGCGGCAGCGGCGATCAGCAATTCGTCGGACGAAGCGGGCAGCACGGCAAGCACGCTGTCGGCGGGCTGTTCATGGCCGGGACGCCGCGACAGCAACACCCTGGGCAGCGCAGCATCGATCGCCCTGCCCTCCAGGCCATCCTCGTCGATGATGGCGACATCCACGGCCTGTCCTGATCGGTTCCCGGCCATGACCGGCAGCAGATCGCCGGTTGCGGCGAGCGCCTCGGACAGTTGCTCGGCCCGCGCGGCGTTGCCGAGCGCGATCAGCACGGTCAGCCGCCGCTCCGCGGCGGCCTGATCCGCCTTCCTGTGGTTTGCTATCGCCGCGACCGCCATCATGCCCTCAGCTCAGCGGCTTCTCGCCGATGGTCACGGCAACATCGCGCGCCTCGCCGCCGCGCACGACGCCGAGCGTCACCGACGCCCCGGCGCTGTCCGGTCCGAGCTTGCGGATCAGGTCACGCGGACCCTGCACCGCTTCGCCGTTCCATGCCACGATTATGTCGCCGAGATGCAGGCCGGCGGCCTTGGCCGGACCGTTGTCGTCGAGGCTCATCACCATCGCGCCGTGGGTGTCGCTGTTGTGGACCGGATGCAGGCCGGCGCCGAGATAACCGCGCGCGACGTGGCCCTTCTCGCGCAGCGTCGCCACCGCCCGCTCGATCGTCTCGTAAGGCATGACCAGTGCCCGCCGGCGCGGCCCGAACAGGAGCATGCCGATCAGCCCGCCCCTGGCATCGAGCACGGGTCCACCCTCGAAGCGTGAGCCGGCGTTGACGGCGAGATTGATGCGCCGGTCGATCGTCCCGCCGCGCATCGAGCGCCAGGCCGGACCGACCTCGCCGACCGAACCGAACACGGCAAGTGCTGCGCCGTCGCTGTTGCCGATGGCGACGGCGACATTACCAGGCCGCACCGCATCCGCCTTGGCGAGTGAGGCCGTGCCTGCCGCGCCGGCGGGCTTCAGCAGGGCAACGCCGGTCGAGGGATCGCGGCCGACAAGCTCGGCCTTGACCGTCTCGCCCGAAGCCAGCGTCAGTTCGATCTCCTCGCCCGCCTCCACGACTTCCTCGGCGGTGACGAAATAGCCGTCGCGCCAGTGGAAGGCGCTCGCTGTCCGATGATGATGGGTTGCAAGGCTCGCCGTCGCCGGCGCGGCCGCTGCCGCGAGATCGGCGATTGCGTCGGAAAATGCGCTCAAATTGAAGTCGCTCATCATTGTTCTCCTGGGTTTGCGATTACCCAGATATCGCTCGACAGGACGCCGGCCGGTACTCGCCTCATGGCCAGTCGGCCGCGCGACTGGCCATCTGGTCAGGTCGCGGCCGAACGGGCCGCTCCGCACATATAATCATCCTTGCGCCTGATACCACGGAGCCCTTCCCATGGCCCTCGCCGCCGCCAAACTCCAATCCGACGAAGCCTTGCTCGACGCCTATTCGGCGACCGTCGCCGACGCGGTCGACCGCATCGGTCCCGCCGTCTGCCGCATCGAGCGTGTCGGCGGCGCCGGCGGCCATGGCTCCGGTTTCGTCATCACGCCGGATGGCCTGGTCGTCACCAACTTCCATGT
>NZ_RZOF01000590.1:0-1767 GCF_003998955.1 Mesorhizobium sp. M4B.F.Ca.ET.017.02.2.1
GGACAGAAGATTGATGAACAGGCCGAGCAGCGAGAAGATGTAGAGGTTGGCGAACACCACCGGATAGTCGCGGTCAACGACGGACTTGAATCCGAGCAGGCCGAGCCCGTCGAGCGAGAAGATGTTCTCGATCAACAGCGACCCGGTGAAGAAGGCAGAGATGAAGGCGCCGGGAAAGCCTGCGATGACGATCAGCATGGCGTTGCGGAAGACGTGGCCGTAGAGCACCTTGCGCTCCGACAGGCCCTTGGCGCGCGCCGTCACCACATACTGCTTGCGGATCTCTTCGAGGAACGAGTTCTTGGTCAGCAGCGTCGTCGTGGCGAAGGCTGACAGCACCAGCGCCGTCAGCGGCAAGGTCATGTGCCAGAAATAGTCGACGATCTTGTTCGGCCAGGAGAGCTGATCCCAATTGTCCGAGACAATGCCGCGCAGCGGGAACCAGTCCCAGAACGAGCCGCCGGCAAACAGCACCATCAACAGGATGCCGAACAGGAAGCCGGGAATGGCGTAGCCGACGATGACCACGCCGCTGGTCCAGACGTCGAAGGCCGAGCCGTCCTTGACCGCCTTGCGGATGCCGAGCGGAATCGAGATCAGGTAGGACAGAAGCGTGATCCACAGGCCGATCGAGATCGACACCGGCATCTTTTCCAGGATCAGCTTGAGCACCGAGATGTCGCGGAAATAGCTGTCGCCGAAATCGAAGCGGGCGTAGTTCCACAGCATCATGCCGAAGCGCTCGAGCGGCGGCTTGTCGAAGCCGAACTGCTTTTCCAGCTTCTTGATGAATTCCGGATCGAGCCCTTGCGCGCCGCGATATTTCGAGCTGACGTCGCCGGCGACATCGACATTGCCGCCACCGCCGCCGGCATCGCCACCGCCGCCGCCGAGGCGGTCGGTGCCGCCCTGGTTGGTCAGCCTGGCGATGACCTGCTCGACCGGCCCGCCGGGGGCGAACTGGATGACGGCGAAGGAAATCGCCATGATGCCGAACAGGGTCGGGATCATCAACAGGATGCGGCGCAGTATATAGGCGCCCATCAGGCATCGTCCTTCTTGAGTAGGCCCGCCGTACCTGAAAGCGTCGCCAAGGCAGTCGCTTCAGACCAATTGTCGACGCCGGCGCCGCCCCTCATTGTCCTGCCGGAGATTTCTCCCCGTATAGAGACGGGGAGAAAGGGGCTAGCCCCAATCTCGGCGCTTTCGCTGCGACGCTTGCGATTGGCGAAACCATTGGTGAAGGCCTCCCTCTCCCCGTTACTATACGGGGAGAGGATGCCGGCAGGCAGGTGAGGGGCGGCGCCAACGCCCGCAAGAAATTCACCCTTTGCCAATCTTTGCCGCCTTGCCCTTGTCGACCCACCACAGCGCTTCGACCGGAAAGCCGAAATCGGGTTTCTGCTCGGGAAAGCCGAACATGTCCCAATAGGCGCTTCGGTGATTCGCCAGGAACCAACTTGGAATCCAATCGCGCCGCGCGCGCAAGGCCCGATCGAGCGCCCGCATCGCAACGGTCAGGTTTTCGCGGTCCTTGGCGGCGCCGACGGCGTCGATCAGCGCGTCGATCGCCGGGCTTGCTATGCCCGGCAGGTTGCGCGAGCCGGTGACCGTCGCCGTGCTCGAATGGAAGAAGATCTCGACATCGTCGCGGGTCGGTGTCGCCGAAAAGGAGAAGGCGGCCGACAACAGATCGAAATCGAAGGTCGACTGCCTGAGCTCATACTGCGCCGAATCGACCAGCCTGATCGTGGCGTCGATGCCCAC
>NZ_RZOF01000591.1:0-1750 GCF_003998955.1 Mesorhizobium sp. M4B.F.Ca.ET.017.02.2.1
CGCGCCGCGTCGTCGACATGGCGCATTGGGGCGGCGTCTCGGTCGAAGGCGAGATCGGCGTGCTCGGCTCGCTTGAGAGCGGCGGCGGCGAGCAGGAAGACGGCCATGGCGTCGAAGGCGCGATCAGCCACGACCAGCTTCTGACCGATCCGGAACAGGCGGTGGAGTTCGTCAAGGACACGCATGTCGACGCGCTGGCGGTTGCCATGGGCACCAGCCACGGCGCCTACAAATTCTCGCGCAAGCCGGACGGCGCGGTGCTGGCGATGAACGTGATCGAGGAGATCCACCGCCGCCTGCCGAACATGCACCTGGTCATGCACGGCTCGTCGTCGGTGCCGGAGGATCTGCAGGAGACCATCAACAAGTACGGCGGCCAGATGAAGCCAACCTGGGGCGTTCCGGTCGAGGAGATCCAGCGCGGCATCAAGCACGGCGTGCGCAAGATCAACATCGACACCGACAACCGCATGGCGCTGACCGGCGCCATCCGCAAGGTGCTGACCGAGAACCCGAGCGAGTTCGACCCGCGCAAATACCTGACGCCGGCCATGGCGGCGATGAAGAAGCTCTGCAAGGAGCGCTTCGAGCAGTTCGGCACCGCCGGCAATGCGCCGAAGATCAAGCCGATCCCGCTGTCGGACATGGCCAAGCGCTACAAGGCGGGCAGCCTCGATCCGAAGTTCGGCTGAGTTACATCTGATCGAGAGTTCAAGGGCGGGAGCCATAGCGGCTCCCGCCCTTTTTCATTTTGGTCGCGGCCTCAGGTCCGCCCTGCCGGCGTCGATGAACGGCGTCCAGTAGTCGACCGATTCACGGATCATGGCGACGACCTGGTGATCGACCGGCTCGCGCTCGCGGAATGACAGCTCCAGGCAGATCTCGTTGTCGGTGCCGCCGCCGCGCCGCACCGTCTCCAGGAATTTCTCCGGAGTAATGCGGCCATCCCTGTTGTAGGCGGCGGTGAATGGCCAGTGGCCACCCTTGTTCATCGACGACTGCTTGATGTGGATGATCGGCGACTCTTTCGGGAAGGCCTCGGCCCAGGCGTAAGGGTCGATGTCGGCGGGGTTGCTGGAGGTGACGTCGCCATGGTCAATGTCGACCATCATCTGCAGCGGGATGGCCAAGCCCGCTGCCTCGATCTCCCGGTGCAGCGCGCGGCAGCTGTCGATGGTATGGCCGAATTCACGGCCGACCGACATCGGCTCCCAGAACAGGTAGGTGAGGCCAGCCGCCTTGGCATGATCGGCGACCTCGCGCCAGCATTCCATCGCGATGTCGAGCAGCCGGGCGCGGCGTTCGGGATCGTCGTAGTCCCTGTGGGTGAAGATCGCGAATTGCGTGCCGATGCCGCTGGCGCCGAGCTCGGCCGAGATGGCGGCGAAGGTCTTGAACCAGTCGACATAGTAGCGGCGCACGTCGGCATCGGGATGGCCGAAATGGTTGAGCCGACCATAGGGGCCGGTCATGCCGGACGTGATGCGCACGCCGGTGCGGGCAAGTGCTGCCTGGAACAGCCGGACGAACTTGGCGATCGTCGCCGCCGGCCAGCCGGGATTGACGAATTCATGTGTGAGCTGGACGTCCCTTATGCCGATGTCATAGGCGATGGCGTCGATCAGGTCGTCCGGATCGGCAAAGCGGTTGACCAGCGGATTGGTGTTGAGGGAGAGCGTGAAGGCCAAATTCCAGTCTCCTGTTCAGGCCTGCCCGACGGCGTGGCGATCGATGGCGCACGCACCCGAAC
>NZ_RZOF01000592.1:0-1704 GCF_003998955.1 Mesorhizobium sp. M4B.F.Ca.ET.017.02.2.1
ATCTTCACCTCGGCGCTGTTCGAGGGGCATCCGGAAGACCAGGCGACGATCAAGGCGGCGATGGACGCGGTGCAGAACCATCGCGAGACGGTGCAGCCGATCCGCGAGAAGACCGGCGGCTCGACCTTCAAGAATCCGGAGGGCACCTCGGCCTGGAAGGAGATCGACAAGGCCGGCTGCCGTGGCTTGATGATCGGCGGCGCGCAGATGTCGCCGATGCATTGCAATTTCATGATCAACACCGGTACCGCGACCGGCTACGACCTCGAATATCTCGGCGAGACCGTGCGCGCGCGGGTGCTCGAGAATTCGGGCGTCCGGCTGCATTGGGAAATCAAGCGCCTCGGCGATTTCCGGCCGGGCCACGCCGTGCAGGAATTCCTGGGACAACTGCTCTAGTCTAAGCCTCGCCGGCATCCAGGCGAGCCGGCCGAAGCTCGATCCCAGCTGATCTCTGCCGCGTGCCGAAGCTCAAGTAATACTTTAACTTCGGCGTCCGCGCGGCCTCCGAACCGTTGCCGCAAAGACTCTACGGCACACTTTTCGTGGCCGTTTTCACGGAAAGTGAATCTCTCGGAATCTTAAGGACTTGCCAGCGAATCAACTCTCTGATTCTCTGGCCTCAAGCGTTTCCTGATTTGAGTCGTTCGACGCGTCGGTCGCGTTTTCCGTCTGGGGGGCAACCTGCCGGAAGACTCGGACTCACTGTGCGGGAATGCTGGTGTGGAAATGTCAGTCGCGGCCCGCCGTGAGAGGGGATGACGGGAGATGAAGAACAAGCATGTGGCCGTCCTGCTCGGTGGTTTTTCGTCGGAGCGGCCCGTGTCCCTGTCCTCGGGGAAGGCATGTGCGGATGCGCTCGAGAATGAAGGCTATCGCGTCACCCGGGTCGACGTTGCGCGCGATGTCGGCTCCGTGCTTGCCGCGCTCAAGCCTGACGTTGCCTTCAATGCGCTGCACGGTCCGTTCGGTGAGGACGGCACCATTCAGGGTGTCCTCGAATATCTCGAAATCCCCTACACGCATTCCGGCGTGCTTGCCTCGGCGCTGGCCATGAACAAGGAGCAGGCCAAGAAAGTCGCCAAGGCAGCCGGCATCCTGGTGGCGGAATCGAAGGTGGCCAACCGCTTCGCCATCCAGAACAAGCATCCGATGAAGCCGCCCTACGTGGTGAAGCCGGTCAACGAAGGATCGAGCTTCGGCGTCGTCATCGTCCATGAAGGGCAGTCGCATCCGCCGCAGGTCATCGGCTCGTCCGAGTGGAAATATGGCGACACCGTCATGGTCGAGCGCTACATCCATGGGCGCGAGCTGACCTGCGCCGTGATGGGCGACGTCGCGCTCGGAGTCTGCGAGATCATCCCGACCGGCCATTCCTTCTACGATTACGATTCGAAATACGTGGCGGGCGGATCAAAACACGAAACCCCTGCTAAAATTTCACCGAATATTTACCAAAAAATACAGACACTGGCGCTTAAGGCTCACCAAGCTATCGGTTGCCGGGGCGTCTCCCGGTCGGACTTCCGTTACGACGACCGTCACTCCGAGAACGGCGAGGTTGTCTGGCTCGAGATCAACACCCAGCCGGGCATGACGCCGACGTCTCTGGTGCCTGAAATCGCCGCTCATGCGGGGCATTCGTTCGGCGAACTGTTGAGTTGGATGGTGGAGGACGCTTCGTGTCTGCGTTGAGGTGGGGAC
>NZ_RZOF01000593.1:0-1696 GCF_003998955.1 Mesorhizobium sp. M4B.F.Ca.ET.017.02.2.1
GACCAGGCTCGCGGCGATCAATGCCGCCTATGAGATGATCGAACGGGGCCTCAGGCACGTATGAGCGGTTTCCTGCCCGACCAGCCGAGCGCCGAGGTCAGGGTATCGCCGAATTTCGGCCCGCGGCGCGATACGCTCAGACCCGACATGATCGTGCTGCATTACACCGGCATGGCCACCGGCGCGGGCGCCGAGGCATGGCTTTGCGATCCGGCCAGCGAGGTCTCTTCCCACTATCTCGTCCATGAGGACGGCCGCGTCGTGCAGATGGTGCGCGAAAGCGACCGCGCCTGGCATGCCGGCAAGAGCTCGTGGTTCGGGCGAACGGACATCAACTCCTGCTCGGTCGGCATCGAGATCGTCAATCCCGGTCATTCGCTCGGCTATCCCGGCTTTCCCAGGCGGCAGATCGATGCGGTGACCGACCTGTGCGCAGGCGTCGTGCAACGCCATGCCATCGCGGCACAGCGCGTGCTCGCCCATTCCGACGTGGCGCCGGGTCGCAAGGTCGATCCGGGCGAAAAATTCCCCTGGAAGACCTTGTTTGCGGCCGGCATCGGCCATCTCGTTCCGGCGGCGCCGATTCGGCGCGGCGCGATGCTCAAGGCCGGCGACATCGGGGGCGATGTCGAGGCGTTGCAGTCGATGCTGTCGCTCTATGGCTATGGCGTGGAGATATCGGCTGCTTTCGACCGCCAGACCGAAATCGTCGTCGAGGCTTTCCAGCGGCATTTCCGGCCGCGGCTGGTCGATGGCGTGGCCGACGGCTCGACAATCCGGACGCTGCAAAGGCTGCTTGCTTCCGTAAAGGCAATCCCGGCCGCATAGTCCATCTCGCATCGCTAAATTACAATCTGTCACTTAAAGTGACTTGCGCCGCCTTGTTTGCCGCCAAATCGGTCGTCAAAGGCGATCTGTGCAATTTATCGGACGTCTAACCTCCCGAGATGTTCCGATATTGATTTGGTGTCGCCGCGTGAAGTTCTTCGCGCGGTTCTAACAGAACAGGACCACATGCAAAATTTGACCGTCTTGACGGCAGCCGTTGCTGCCGGTGTAATGACTTTTGCCATCGGCGCCGCGAATGCCGCACCCCAGAGCCTGCGGGCCGACAACGGCTTTGTCGCCGCAGCCAGCAAAACCGCGCCGAAAGCCGCAGAGGCCCCGAAAGCAAAAAAGACGACCACCGCGAAGGTGCAGAAGGTCGCCCCGGTGAAAGCCAGGAAAGCGACGGCCAAGCGGCGTGTGCAGCGAAACAGGAAGACGATCGACCTGACCACCACGGCGTCGATCCGCCCGAGCACCGCAGCAGAGTCGACCGCGGCGGCGGCGAGCGCCGACGGCGGCCAGTACTCGGCGATCATCGCCCGCTATGCGGCGGCGGAAGGCGTGCCGGTGTCGCTAGCCAAAGCGGTCATCAAGATCGAGAGCAATTACCGGCCCAACATCGTCGGCAGCGCCGGCGAGATCGGCCTGATGCAGATCAAGCCGGCGACGGCGCGGATGATGGGTTACAGCGGCTCGGTCAAGGGCCTGTTCAATCCCGACACCAACATCAAGTACGGCATGAAATACCTTGCCATGGCGCGAGGCCTTGGTGGCGGCACCACCTGCGGCACGATCCTGAAATACAATGCCGGCCACGCCGCGACGCGGATGAACCCGGTGTCGGCCGCTTACTGCAGCAAGGTCAAGG
>NZ_RZOF01000594.1:0-1680 GCF_003998955.1 Mesorhizobium sp. M4B.F.Ca.ET.017.02.2.1
CTTTTCGACAGCGCCGTGCTGGTGGCGGCCGGCGAACTGGGCTTTGCCGCGCGCGAGGGTATCGAGCTGACGCTGCATCGCGAGACCTCCTGGGCCAACATCCGCGACCGCATCGCCATCGGCCATTTCCATCTGGCGCACATGCTGGGGCCGATGCCGCTGGCCTGCAGCCTCGGCCTCACGCCGATCGCCTCTGAGACCATCGTTCCGTTCTCGCTCAGCCTCGGCGGCAATTGCGTCACCGTCTCCAATGCGGTGTGGGACGGCATGGCGGCGCATGGCGCGGAACCCGATCTCGATCCCGCGCGGGCAGGGGCCGCTCTTGGCGCGCTGATCCGCGGGCGGGCCGCCAGGGGGAGCGATCCGCTGCGCTTCGCCGTCGTGCATCCGCATTCCGGGCATAACTACGAGCTGCGCTACTGGCTCGCCGCCTGCGGCATCAATCCCGAGCGCGACATCGAGATCGTCATCGTGCCGCCGCCCTTCATGGCCGATGCGCTGGCCGCCGGCCGCATCGACGGCTATTGCGTCGGCGAGCCCTGGAACAGTGCCGCGGTCGCCGCCGGCACCGGCCATATCGTCACCGTCAAGGCGCTGCTCTGGCGCAACAGCCCGGAGAAGGTGATCGGCGTGCGCAAGGCCTGGGCGGAGGAGAATCCGGAGGCGCTGGCGGCGCTGCTCAGAGCGCTGCATCACTCGGCGCGCTGGTGCCAGGACCCGGCGAACCATGCCGAACTGGCGGCGCTGATGGCCGGGCCGGGCTTCCTCGGCCTGCCGGCTTCGGTGCAGATGCCGATCCTGACCGGACGGCTGAAGCTCGGCGGTGGCGCCGAGCGGGCGATCGCCGATTTCTTCGTGCCCTTCGACAAGGCGGCGAATTTTCCGTGGAAGAGCCATGCGCTGTGGTTCTACACGCAGATGGTGCGCTGGGGGCATGTCGCGCACACGCCGGAAAACCTCGCCATCGCCTGGAACTGCTACCGGCCCGACCTCTATCGCTCGGCGCTGAAGCCGCTCGGCGTGGCGCTGCCCGGCGCCAATGCCAAGGCCGAAGGGGCGCTGAAAGCGGCGACGCCGGTCGGTTCGGCGGGGGCAAGCCTGTTGCTCGGCCCGGACGGGTTCTTCGACGGCCAGATCTTCGATCCCGACGAGATCGAAGCCTATGTCGCCGGGCAGAAACACGCTGATTCCCTGGCGCAGTAGGTTCCGACCTGCCGGGGTGCGGATCGCCAACGCACGCAAGTTGATAAGTCAAAGGCCGCCTTGGTGTGTTATATACGCTGCGTTCTCGGGCGGATACGAGATCGATGGATCAGGAAAGACTTCTGGCCGCCGTCCTTTTGGCTGATGTCGTGGGCAGCACGCCCCTCTATGAGCGCATCGGCGACGATGCCGCTCTGCAGCAGGTTTCGGATTGCCTGGACACGATGCGCGAGATCGTCGCCCAGCACGGCGGTGATTTCATTTACTCGAAAGGCGATGACGTACTCAGCCTGTTCGAGAGCCCGGAGATGGCGCTGAGGGCCGTCTGCCAAATCAGCCGCCAATTGACCAAAGGGCCGTTGAGCGCCCGTATAGGATTGCATTTCGGGGCGGTCATTCGCGCGCGGGGCGCGATATTCGGCGATGTTGTCAATGTCACCGCCAGGTTGTCCAGCACGGCCAACCCCGGGGAGGTGC
>NZ_RZOF01000595.1:0-1672 GCF_003998955.1 Mesorhizobium sp. M4B.F.Ca.ET.017.02.2.1
ACCCAGAAACCAGGACCAATTCGTCTGACGGCGGCAATTGCATCACCTCGCCTGGCGTCAGGAGCGGGCGCGCGGTTTCCTGGCGGCTCACCATGACATGCGAAAGCCAGGGCGCAAGCCGATGGCCCGCATAGTTGCGCATCGACCTAAGTTCGGTTGCGGTGCCGAGGGCATCCGAGATGCGCTTGGCCGTGCGTTCGTCATTGGAGGAAAAGGCAATTCGCACGTGGCAATTGTCGAGAATAGCATTGTTCTCGCCATAGGCCTTTGAAACCTGGTTCAAAGATTGTGCGATCAGATAGGAGCGAATGCCATAACCTGCCATGAAGGCGAGCGCCGTCTCGAAGAAGTCGAGGCGACCGAGCGCCGGAAACTCGTCCAGCATCATGAGCAGTTGATGCTTACGGCTCTTCTTCGGGTCCCCCTCCAGGCGCTCCGTCAACCGCCTGCCGATCTGGTTCAAGATCAGTCGCACCAAAGGCTTGGTGCGCGAGATATCCGAAGGCGGCACGACCAGATAGAGCGACAGCGGTCGCTCTCCATCCACTAGGTCAGCGATGCGCCAGTCGCAGGACGAAGTGGCCGTCGCGACCGTTGGATCACGATAAAGCCCGAGAAAGGACATGGCGGTCGAGAGGACGCCTGAGCGCTCGTTCTCCGACTTGTTCAGGAGTTCGCGAGCCGCCGAGGCCACTACGGGATGGACCTGAGGGTTATGCCCCGTCCCGAGATGGTTTGTCGTCGTCATCCGCTGTAGCGTTGCGGCAAACGAGCGTTGCGGGTCCGACAGGAAGGTGGCGACGCGGGCCAGCGTCTTTTCCTCTTCAGCGTAGAGCACGTGCAAAATGGCGCCAACTAGGAGTGAATGGCTGGTCTTCTCCCAGTGGTTCCGTCGCTCCAGCGCGCCCTCGGGATCGACGAGGATGTCGGCGATGTTTTGAACGTCTCGGATCTCATCTGGGCCTTTGCGTACCTCCAGCAGCGGGTTGTAGCGTGCCGATCTCGGGTCGGTCGGATTGAACAGAAGGCAGTACGAGAATTTCGACCGCCAGCCGGAGGTCAACTGCCAATTTTCGCCTTTTATATCATGAATGATGGCAGACCCGGTCCAGGAAAGTAGCGTTGGAACAACCAGCCCCACGCCCTTGCCCGAACGCGTCGGCGCAAATGCCATGACGTGCTCCGGGCCGTCATGGCGCAGATAGCGATCGTTCAGCCTACCGAGGAAAACGCCCGCCGGCCGTAACAACCCTGCCGTCTCGACCTCATGAGTCGTGGCCCACCGTGAAGACCCATAGGTCGTAACCGACCCGCGCTGTCGCGCGCGCAAAAGCGAGCCAGCGATTGCGGCGGCACAGCCCAGGAATCCGCTGGCGCCTGCAAGCGTACCGGCTTTGTCGAAGACCTCCGGCGCATAAGCATCGAAGTGGAACCACCATTCAAACAGCTTCCACGGCTTGTAGATTGGCCAGCCGGCGAAGAGAAACCATGGTGCGCCGAGAGGCGTCTGGTAGGTCAGCATTTGAGCGCACCATTGGGTTGCCGTCCATACGCCGATAATGACAATTGCGCACACAACGGCGATCTGCCCGATCAGTAGCTTCGTAGGTGTCATCGGCTTGGCCCGCTGAACAACGCGACCTAGCATCGCGCGGCGCAGCCGGGACAGGAA
>NZ_RZOF01000596.1:0-1609 GCF_003998955.1 Mesorhizobium sp. M4B.F.Ca.ET.017.02.2.1
CCTTTCGCCTACACGCGGCGCGAGGCGCTTGGCGTCTGCGTCGGCATCGGCGCCTGGAACTATCCGATCCAGATCGCCGGGTGGAAATCCGCCCCGGCGCTCGCCATGGGCAACGCCATGGTGTTCAAGCCCTCGGAGAACACGCCGCTGTCGGCGCTGGCGCTGGCCGAGATCTACTCGGAGGCCGGCCTGCCCGACGGTCTGTTCAACGTCGTGCAGGGCTATGGCGATGTCGGCGCCGGCCTCGTCGGCCACGATGTCGTCGCCAAGGTTTCTGTGACCGGCTCGGTGCCAACCGGACGCAAGGTGCTGTCGCTCGCCGGCTCGAAGATGAAGCACGCGACGATGGAGCTCGGCGGCAAGTCGCCGCTGATCGTCTTCGACGACGCCGATCTCGAAAACGCCATCGGCGGCGCCATGCTCGGCAACTTTTACTCGACCGGTCAAATCTGCTCCAACGGTACGCGTGTCTTCGTGCAGAAGGGCATCCACGACCGTTTCGTCGACCGTCTGGTAGAGCGTACCAAGAAGATCCGCATCGGTGACCCGCTCGATCCAGAAACGCAGATGGGGCCGCTGGTCAACAAGGCGCAGCAGGAGAAGGTCGTCTCCTACATCGCGACCGGCAGGCAAGACGGCGCTGCCCTCGCCTGCGGTGGTAGCGTGCCCTCGCTGCAGGGTTTTCAGGGCGGCTTCTTCGTCGAGCCGACGGTGTTCACCGGCGTCACCGATACGATGCGCATCGCCCGCGAAGAGATCTTCGGGCCGGTGATGAGCGTGCTGAAGTTCGACAGCGAGGACGAGGTGATCGAGCGCGCCAACGACACCGAATTCGGGCTCGCCGCCGGGGTCTTCACCCGCGACCTGCCGCGCGCCCACCGCGTCATCGCCGAACTGCAGGCCGGCACCTGCTGGATCAACGCCTACAATCTGACGCCGGTGGAAATCCCCTTCGGTGGGGTGAAGCAGTCGGGCATCGGGCGGGAGAACTCGCTTGCGGCGCTGGCACTCTACTCACAGCTGAAGGCGGTCTATGTCGAGACGGGGGACGTGGCGAGCCCGTATTGAGGGGCTGGCGCGAGGCACGCCTAATCTCCCCCCTTGAGGGGGAGATGTCGCCGAAGGCGACAGAGGGGGGTCGCCGCGCGTGGGGCGCTAGCCTTATCCTGTCGCAAAAGAAGGTCGCGTCCAGTCGAACCGACCCCCTCTGGCCTGCCGGCCATCTCCCCCTCGTGGGGGGAGATCGGCGGCTTCAGCCTCCCTCCCCGGCCGTTCCATCCAGATACTGCGTCAGCGCGCAGACGAGGTGGTAGAAAATGCTGGCCGGCACGTCGGTCGCCAGCGAGCGGCCGCGTTCGTCGATGCGGTCGATCCAGAGGCCGAGCGGCGCCGGGTCGATGTGCCAGCGGAACAGGCGGCCGACGCGCGCCTCGATCTCCGGCTTGAGGTCCGGCCCGCCCGTGCCGTCCAGCGCAATCGCCGCCTTGACCGCTTCGGCCTGCGGCCAGCTGCGCGACACCCGGTCGAGCGGCAGGCCTTGCCTGGAGACGGCGCCGTAGGACAGGCCGGTGGCGCGGTTGAGGCCGTTGGCGACGGCGGAGGCATAGAG
>NZ_RZOF01000597.1:0-1558 GCF_003998955.1 Mesorhizobium sp. M4B.F.Ca.ET.017.02.2.1
GTGCTGCCAAGGCGGCCGAAAACCCGCCGATGAAGGCAACGTCGGCCGAGCCTTCGAGGATGTCGCGGCCGGGATCGTCGCCGGTGTGGACGAGCAGGTCGGCCTCGGCGATGCGGCCCTCGAAGGCGCCGGGCGCGGAAGTCGCCTCGCCGTCGGCGCCGCCATAGGCATGCGAGGTGGCGTCGAGATAGGCGCGGCCGATTTCTTCGCGGCCGACCCAGTCGCCGCTGGACAAAAGATCCTCGACGCCGGCGCCGTAGGTGCCGGGCGAGGTGCCGAAAATGCGCGGGCCGATCTTGCCCTCGGCGCGGCTCGCCGCGGCGAGCGGGTTCTCGGAATCGTCCTCGTCGCGGCTGGCGACGGCGGTGGCGGCGGCGTCGATCAGTGCGATCTGGGTCGGGAACATGTCGCGGAACAGGCCGGAAATGCGCCAGGTGACGTCGACGCGCGGCCGGCCAAGTGCTGCCGGTGGCAGCACCTCGATGCCGGTGACGCGGCCGGTGGCGGCATCCCATTGCGGCCGGCAGCCCATCAGCGCCAGGCCTTGAGCGATCTCCTCGCCGCCCGTGCGCAGCGAGGCCGAGCCCCAGAGGTCGATGACCAGCGAGCGCGGCCAGTCGCCATGCAACTGCATGTAGCTGCGCACGACTTCTTCCGCCGCCGCCTGGCCAAGGTCATAGGCGGTCGGCGTCGGCATGGTGCGCGGGTCGGCGGTGAACAGGTTGCGGCCGGTCGGCAGCACGTCGGAGCGGCCGCGCGCCGGCGCGCCGGCCGGTCCGGCCTTGATGTGGCAGCCATCGAGCGCGGCGAGAAGGGCCGCTTTTTCCGCTTTCGCGCTTTGGGTGCGCAGCGAATCCGCTTCGCCCTCCGGCGCGCGGCCATAGACATGCAGCCCGTCCTTGACGGCGAAATCCTTGAGGTCGCAGAGCCAGGCGTCAATGCGGCGCAGCGCCTCGTCCGGCGCGTCGGTCCTGGCCACTCCGGCTTCGGAGGCAAGCCCGGTCTTGCGTGCGGTTTCGACGATCAGCTTGGCCAGGCGGTCGCGGCGGCGGCGGTCGAGCCCGTCGGCCTGCGCATACTCGTCGACCAGCCGCTCGAGGCGCTGCTGGTTCTCGTCCAGTCCGGCGCCGGTCAGCGGCGGCGGCAGATGGCCGAGCGTGACGGCGGCGATGCGGCGCTTGGCTTGCGCCGCTTCGCCGGGATTGGAGACGATGAAGGGATAGATGACGGGCAGCGCGCCGGTGACGATCTCGGGGAAGCAGATATCGGAGAGCGCGACCGTCTTGCCCGGCAGCCATTCCAGCGTGCCGTGCGCGCCGACATGGATGAGGGCGTGGACCCCGAGCGATTTTTGCAGCCAGAGGCCGAAGGCGATCAGGTCGTGGCGCGGGGGCAGCGTCGGGTCGTGGTAGTCGGCGCGGCGGTCGGCGGAGCGGCCGCGGTCGGGGGCGAGCGCGACGGTGATGTTGCCGAAGGTCGCGGCGCGGAAGGGGAAGTGGGTTTCGTGCGCTAGCCGCGAAGGCTCGCGTTCTGTCGCGCCCCCCTCTGTCCTGCCGGA
>NZ_RZOF01000598.1:0-1531 GCF_003998955.1 Mesorhizobium sp. M4B.F.Ca.ET.017.02.2.1
TCGCTGTTCAAGCCAGGCGGCGGGTACTATCGCAAGCCGATCAAATACGTCCGCGATGGCAAGATAGTCGACCTCGACGAGCCGCCGCCCGCACCCGAACTAGTCGAGTGGCCAGCCCTCGCGCCGGAGATTGTTGCAGCGCTGCTCGCCGGCTTCCAGGCTCCGCCGATCGAGCTGCCGGACGCGGCTGCGCTGGAGCGCCGTCTTGGCCGCATGGTGATCGACAGGCAGATGGCCGCCATGATTGACGACGACGACGCGGTGCTTCTGCTGCTCTGAATTGCAAGCGGCTTAGAATTGCGCAGTGACCCCTTGCACCCTGTACCAGCCCGAAAAGCAGGACAGGAAATTGGCCAGGTACGTTTTCCGAGATGGCATCTTCGTCGACCGGCAGACCGGCGCTCCGATGGAAAAGCCGTTCGCTGGCCAGATCGTCATGCCGAACGTCATTTCCGACATCCCGGACTACGCCTCGCCGATCGACGGCCGAATGATCACGTCGCGCTCTGAGCGCCGCGATGATCTGAAGCGCAACAATTGCGTCGAATACGAGCCATCCCTGTCACCGACGAAGGGCAAATTTCGCAACCCCGATTTCTGCAAGAAGCGGGGTCTTCAGGTGTCAGAGGAATTTCGATGAGCACTGCTGTCGCAGAAAGCCTTGCCAACAATGCCCCGCCAGCCGGCGCCATCGCCGAGGCCGTGAACAACAATGCCGCGACGGCTATGGCCGATGACGCGGCACTGGAAGCCATCTGGAACAAGCACGAGCGCGACAACGGCGCCGAGCGGGACGGCGGCAAGTTTGCCAGTCCCGACCCAGCCAAGAAATCTGCTGCCGAGGGTGCCCCTCAAGCTTCCGGCGGCGATGGTGGAGAGGGACTAGCCGGCGAAAGTCTGACGCCTGGCGCCGAGCCGGTTCCTCTCCCGGCCAACTGGCAGGGCATCAAGGGCGGCGTCGCGGACAACGTGAAGCAGGCATGGGAGAAAGCCCCGGCTGAGCTTCGCAGCTTCGTCGCGGCACGTGAGCAGGAACTTCAGCAGCGCCTGTCCGACCAGGGCAGGAACGCATCAGCCTACAAGCCCATTCAGGACATCCTCGACCGCAACGGCAAATACTTCGACGCGGCTACGGGCAAAAAGGGCGCCGACGGCAAGGTGATCACGCCGGCACAGGCGATCGAGTCTCTTTTCAACGTCCAGCAGAGCATGGACCAGGCCCCGGTCGAAACGGTGATGAGCATCGTCGACCGCTACGGCATCCGCGACAAGATTGCGGCTGTCTTCGGCCAGAGCGTCCAGCAGGGCGAAAGCGAATTGCGGCAGGAAATCGCCGGGTTGAAGCAGATGCTCGCATCTGTCCACAACTCCGCGAACATCGACGACCGCATAAACCAGAGGCTTCAGGAGCGCGACGCCACCACCGCCGCCAATGAAGAGTTGGGCCGCTTGTCAGCCGACAAGCCGCTTTACTCCGAAATCCCTGAGAAGCGGATGGTCACCTTCATCAACGATGCATGGGACCGGCTTG